>CATJRT010000400.1 GCA_949742895.1 uncultured Eubacteriales bacterium
CAGGGACCGGCTGACCTCGTAGTTGAAGTCCACGTGCCCCGGCGTGTCGATAAGGTTGAGGCAATAGGTCTGGCCGTCTGCGGCCTTGTAGTCCATGCGGACGGCCCGGGCCTTGATGGTAATGCCCCGCTCCCGCTCCAGGTCCATGTTGTCCAGAAGCTGGGACTCCATCTGCCGCTGCTCCACCGCGCCGCAGATCTCGATCATCCGGTCTGACAGGGTGGATTTGCCGTGGTCGATGTGGGCGATGATGGAAAAATTGCGGATTTTAGCTTGGTCAGTCATACATCAAACCTCCACAGGCGGTCAATCAAAGAGCGCCTCATAGTCATAGCTGTTCACAAATTCCCGCAGCTCACCAATCTGATCCTGGTACGCCCCGGGCCAGAGCTTCCACTGTCCCATCAGCATACCGCGGGCCATCAGCGCGGCTACCATGCTGCTGTAGTGGATGTGGTCAGTGTAAAAGCCCAGGTTGGTGGTGATGTCCTGGGCGTTAAGGAAGCTGAGTACCGTCACGTTGTCATATGCCAGCAGCCGCCCAGCGGCATATTCGACAGCGGACAGAATCGCCTCCGTCCTGCCTTCTCGGGCAGCCTGGTCCCAATAAAGCACGCTGTACGGCGGGAACCAGATCACAAAGCTGGTCTCCGGATATTTCTCCGCCCAGCCGCATATTACGTCCACATTGGCCTGAGCCGCCGGCAGGTATGCCCCGGCGGGCAGGGACGTCTCCGCCGCCTCCGGCCTGGGATAGCTGGCCAGCGCTGCGGCGCAGGAAAATATATGCTTCCCGTCCCACATATAGGCGTCGTCCAGCGTTACCTTGCCTGCATCCCCCAGAAGCAGGGACTTCACGGCAAGAACCAGGCTCTCGGCGTTGAGGTAAAACTGAAAATCATCCAGCGTGTTGTCATTATAAAGGTATTCCGGCAGCTCCACGCTCATATCGTCCCGGACGAGGATATTGGGGTCCAGGCCGAAGTACACCCGCTCCATGGGGCCGTGGGTGCGGCAGGCCAGGTCCAGGGCAATGTCGAACTCGCTCAGCCGTCCATCCGGGAACGAAACCTTCAGCGTTTTGCTGCCCAGCCAGTTAGTAAACCAGGACGCACGGAAGTTGGCGGCCAGCGACGTGCCCATCACCAGATTTGAATAATCCTGACAGCGGAGCAGCCCCGCCAGCTCGTACCGCTCGTTGACAAACAGGGCCGTCTCGTCCGGCTCCAGCTTCCCCACCGTGAGCAGCGGGTCCACCCAGGCCACCAGGCCGGCAGCGCCCCCCAGCAGCAGCGCCGTAGCCAGCAGCGCCCCGATGAAAAACCGTTTTCCATTCACGGACGTCCCTCCTCGATGCCGTCACGCTGTCCATGGCGGTTGTGCGCTTCAAAAGTTGGCATAAATAAACGCATCCACCCCAGAGAACAGCAACACCCCGGCCGTCAGGCACAGCACGGTCAGAATCAACCTTCCCCAAGTGGGGCGGAAATGTTCTGCCTGCACCTGGAGATTGGGGCAGGCCAGCAGGGCCAGCCCCGCCGGGAACGCCATCAACGGCGCCCAGTAGATCAGGGCCCGGCCCAGGGGAGCAGCCATACCCTGAAGGAAGGCCAGCCCCTGGGAAATCACCTTCAGCGGCAGGGCGGCGGCAAACTCCGGGCTGGGCAGGCCCCAGCCGGACTGAAACAGTCCGCCCAGCAGAGCCAGCGCCTGCTCCAGGCTGTCCGCCCGGAAAAACACCCAGGCCACGTTGACAAACAGAAACGTGGCCAGCCACGCCAGCGGCTTGGGCAGGGAAATCCTTCCCTTTCCCAGCCGCTCGGCCACCTGGGCCGCCCCGTGGAGCGCCCCCCAGATAATAAAGCCCCAGCCCGCTCCGTGCCACAGGCCGGACAGCAGGAACACAATCATAATGTTCCGGCAGGTCGCCGCCGCTCCCCGGCGGTTGCCCCCCAGGGGGATATAAACGCACTGACGAAAGAACCGGGAGAGGGTGATGTGCCACCGGCCCCAGAAGTCCCTGACGGACAGGGCCTGATAGGGGCTGTTGAAGTTCACCGGCAGGCGTATCCCCATCATCCGGGCCATGCCAGAGGCCATATCACAGTAGCCGGAAAAATCGAAATAGATTTGCAGGGTATAGCAGAGGATGGTCAGGGCGCTGTCCGTGGGGGACAGTGCGCCGGCTTTGCCAAAGCCGAAGTCGGCCCCGTTGGCAAAGCTGGCAGCAATCAGCACCTTTTTGGTCAGGCCCAGGGCAAAGCAGTACAGCCCCGCCGCCAGACTATCCCAGGAAAACGGCTCCGGCTCCCGGAGCTGGGGCGCAAGCTCACCCACACGGGTGATGGGCCCACAGGTGGCAGTGGCAAAAAAGGTGAGGCAGCAGGCGTAGTCCAGGGGGGACACGTCTGCCCCTGCCTCGCCGTCATAGCAGTCCCGCAGCCAGAAGATCTGCTGAAAGGTGACGAAGGACAGCCCCAGGGGCGCCAGCCAGTCCGGAGGCGCAAACAGCCCCTCCAGCGGGGTCAGGGACAGGGCAAAGCCAATGTACTTGAAGAAAGCCAGCACCGCCAGTAGCAGCCCGGAGGCGGCCCACAGCAGGGGACGGCCCTTTGCCGGGTCCCGGGCAATGCGCCGGCCCAGCAGGAAGCTCACTGCTCCCTCCGCCGCCAGCACCAGCAGCGCCGCAGGCGAGGCCCAGCCACAGAACACAGTCCCCGCCGCCAGCAGCACAAGTCGGGCGGCAGTCCCGCCCAGCCAGCGGCGGCTGAGCCGCCAAAGGACAAGCACCGCCGGCAGGTAGCCAAGCACAAACAGATGGCTTTGTACGTTCATGCACGTCCCCCTAACTCGTGTGCTCGATGTGCCCCGCCATTTCAGCATTCAGCCGTTCGCCACAGGTGTGGACAATCTGGAGCAGGGACTGGTACGTCCCCGGATATGCCGCCACCATTTCGTCGTGGGACATGGGCGGGAATTTGGTGTCCTTGCCCACGTTGGCCAAGGCGTCCACATATTCCGCCTCGCTCATGATGAGGTCCGCCCGGGGCAGTCCGGCGGAAAAATAGGCACCGGGCACGGAAAAGAAATCGTCACTTCCGTTGGAGCTGGCCCGGTGCAGATGCCGGAACAGGATATACACCGTGGTGGACAGGTAGTTGGCTGCCGCACGGATGGCCTTCTTGCTGCCCAGCTTGCTCAGCAGGTCAAACAGCAGCCCCACCGAATTCACCACCAGCTTCTTTGAAAGGGTGGCCATCACCGACCCCCGCAGCACGTTGTCCCGCTCGTTGGACACGTCGTACAGGGTATCCGCGTCCAGGATGGTAGTGCCGTCCCGGCTGAGGGTACGGCCCAGCAGGAAATCGGCGGATACGTTATAAAAGTTGCAGGCGTTTACCACGAACACCAGCCCCGGCTCCCGTGCGCCGTTCTCGTAATGGGATAGTAGCGCCTGGGAAATGCCCAGCGCCTTGGCGGCCTGCCGCTGAGAAATGCCCTTCTCCTGCCGAAGCAGGGATAGGGTGCGTGCGAAATCCGGATTGGTCATTCCGGTCTCCCCCTCTTTCTGTCTCCTCATTTCCAACAGACCCATCTTGCCGGCCCATTGTCAACAACAGGTATAGTATAACTGAATCATTACTGTTTGTAAAGCATTTCCTGAATTTTCGCTCCACCATTCTGGGGATACTTTTGTGTTTTTTCCATGTCACTCTTGAAAAAACGGGCATCTGGTGATACATTATACTCAACCTGATTAAAAAATGGAGGTAATACACTCATGTTCCGAAAGCTCATCCAAAAACTCAAGCATAACCCCAAGACCATCGTGTTTACCGAGGGCACCGACGAGCGCATCCTGGAGGCTGCCGCCCGCCTGCTGTCCGGCACCTTCCTCACTCCCATCCTCATCGGCAACCCCGAGGAGGTCCACGCTGCGGCAGAGAACGCCTGCTTCAACATCCAGAACGTTCAGATCCTGGATCCGCTGAACTACGACGGCATGGACGAGATGGTGGAAAAGATGGTGGAACTGCGCAAGGGGAAGATGACCGCCGACGAGTGCCGTGAGGCCCTGAAACGAGGAAATTACTTCGGCACCATGCTGGTGGCCATGGGCAAGGCGGACTGCCTGCTGGGCGGTGCCACCTACTCCACCGCCGACACCGTGCGTCCCGCCCTTCAGCTCGTCAAGACCAGACCGGGCAACAAAATCGTATCCTCCTGCTTCATCCTGGTACGCCCCGCCGCCACCGGCGACAACATGGTGCTGGCTATGGGTGACTGCGCCATCAACATCGACCCCACCGTGGACGAGCTGGTGGAGATCACCCAGGAATGTGCCAAATGCGCCCGCATTTTCGGAGTGGACCCCAAGGTGGCCATGCTGAGCTACTCCACCAACGGCTCCGGCAAGGGCCCCAACGTGGACAAGATGCGCGCAGCCTGCGAGAAGCTGCACGACATGATGCTGGATTTCCCCGTGGACGGCGAGATTCAGTTCGACGCCGCTGTGTCCCCTTCCGTGGGCCAGCTCAAATTCCCCGGCTCCGAGGTGGCGGGCTACGCTAACACCTTCATCTTCCCGGAGATCACCTCGGGCAACATCGGCTACAAGATCGCCCAGCGCCTGGGCAACTTCGACGCCTACGGCCCCATCCTCCTGGGCCTGAACGCCCCCATCAACGACCTGTCCCGTGGCTGCAACGCCCTGGAGGTCTACTCCATGGCCATCATCACCGCTGCGCTGGCCGACTGATCCGGAGCAAAGTCCGCTCAACTGCGCCCCTGCCTGACAGCGGGGGCGTTTTTTATGCAAGCATTTCTTTCACCAAGCGGAATATTTTCAGAAGGGTTTGCAGATCCTTCCCATCCCGGTCCATGGTGGGGTTATACTCCACGCACTCGAAGCACGCTGTATTCCCTTCGGCCAGCACCGCCCGGATAATTTGCTCCACCTGGACGATGGTCAATCCCTCCGGGATGTTGTAGCCGGTGGCGGAAAACTCCGACGGGTCCAGGCTGTCCACGTCGAAGCTGATGTGGACCCGCTTGCCGGACAGCGCAGGCAACACCTCGGCCAGCACCGCCTCCAGCCCCCGCTCCCGGACCTCCTGGGCCGTGTGCAGGCGTGCGCCCACCTGTTCCAGGATACCGTACTCCGGCGGGTCGATGCTCCGTGCCCCGATGATGTGCAGGTTTTCCCCATGAAGGTTCACCCGGTTTTTGCCCACCGTCAGCGCACCGCAGCACAGCCCGCAGGCCGCCGCCAGGTCCATGCCATGAATACAGCCTGTGACAGAGGTCTGCTCCGTATTGATGTCGGTGTGGGCGTCGATGTACACCACGGCTACATCCTCAGCGCCGTAAAACTCCCCCAGCGCAGCCAGGGACCCCATGGCGCAGGAGTGGTCCCCGCCGATGACCACCGGATATGTCCCCCGCTCCAGAGCAGCGAGCATATTGGCCCGCAGGCGGCGGTTGACCTCCACCACCGTGTCCAGGTGGCGCAGGCCCTCCGGCCAGACGGGGCAAGGGACCAGCTTCTCCATAGGACAGCAAACCGCCCCGCCCAATATGCCGGGCAAACCCGCCTGTACCAACGCGTCATAGGCCCCTTCGCTCCCCCGTGTGGGGGAACCGCAGGACACTGCCGCCTCCAGCAGCGCAAACCGGCGCTCCATCGCGCTCGCTCCTTCCGTCTCATAAAAAGCTGTACCAATAGCCTTAACGTGCATCCCTGCGGCTCAAACCGGCTATTGGTACAGTTTCTAAGAAAAGACCGCCTGCCGGATGGCAGACGGCTCTTTTTCTGTTTCCGTTGCGAATCAGGCCAGCTTGTTCAGCTTCAGCGTCATCGCGCTCTTTTTGTTGGCCGCGTTGTTCTTGTGCAGCAGTCCCTTGGCAGCGGCCTGGTCCACGGCCTTTACCGCCACCTTATATGCGGCATCGGCCTCGCTGCGGCTGCCGCCAGTCACCGCAGCCTCGAACTTCTTCAGGTCGGTCTTGAGGGCGGACTTCTGCGCCTTATTCTGCGCCGCCTTGGTGGCATTGACCAAAACGCGCTTCTTGGCAGACTTGATATTGGGCAAACCAAACACCTCCTCCGATTTCAGTGTAGCATGAATTCACGGTTTCCCGTCGCAGATATGTATTCTACCATTAAAACTCAAAAATTGCAACACTTATTTTCTTTTTTTCGTATAGAAAGTTTCCCGCAGCAAAAAATAGGAGCAAATCAATCGCGCAGACACAATATCTGGTGGAAAGGGAGCAGCGGTATGGCACAACGGCGGACCGATTTGGCGGTAGAGGCCCATCAGCTCTGGCAGGAGGGGGCGCAGGACGCGTCCGCCCTGGACGGCGTCCGGGCGGAGGAGGGAGAGCAGGAGGGCTTCCCCGTAACTACAGTGACCGTCTCCACTCCGGAGGCTGCCAAGGCCCTGGGTAAGCCGGAGGGTGTCTACGTTACCCTGGAGCTGGACGGGCTGCTCCGCAGGGAAGAGGGGGCGTTCACTCGAGCGGCCCAGGCCGTAGCAGGAGCGCTGCGCCCCCTGCTGCGGTCAGACGGCCCTGCCCTGGTCATCGGCTTGGGCAACCGGGCGGTGACCCCCGACCTCATCGGCCCCCTTACCCTGGAGCACCTGCTGGTCACCCGCCACCTGGTGGAGCAGATACCGGAGCACTTTGGCGATCTGCGGCCGGTGGCCGCCGCCGCCCCCGGCGTGCTGGCTACCACCGGCATGGAGAGCAGCCTTGTCGCCCGGGCGCTGGCCGGGGAGATGAAACCCGCCTGCGTCATCGCAGTGGACGCGCTGGCCTCTCGCGCACTGAACCGGCTGTGCCGCACCGTCCAGTTTTCGGACACTGGTGTGGTCCCCGGCTCCGGCGTAGGCAACCACCGGGCGGCCCTGGACCAGGAGAGTCTGGGCATACCGGTGCTTACCGTAGGCGCGCCCACCGTGGTGGACGGGGCTACCCTGGCCCTGGACCTGCTGGAGCAGGCAGGCGTGCCCGCGCCGGACCGGAGCAGCCTGCCCCAGGGCGATAGCTTTTTCGTCACCCCCCGTGAGGTGGACCAGCGGGTGGCGGACCTGTCCAAGGTGCTGGGCTACGGCATCAGTCTGGCTCTGAACCCCTCGCTGACGGTAGACGATCTGACTATGCTGTTGGAGTAGCAGCGTTGAGCCGTCGTGAGCAGCGTGGATGAAGCGGAGCGTACGCAAAAGTCCCGCCTCTGTACGGCGGCTCGGTTTTTGCGTCTCGCCTTCGGCTCGGTCGGCGCTCTGATCCAAACTCCCCTATGCGCCTGCCCTCGCGCTTCGACAAAATTTCCGGTTGTCCTTTCCTTCCTCTTCTGGTATACTTTTGCCATTGATTCAATACAAGGAGGGACCGCCCGTGAAGCGAACGCTGGATAAGCTGCTGCGCCATCCGCCCGCCCGTTTCGTGGCGGACGTGCTGAACGTCTACTTTTCCAAACGGGTGGGGCGGGCTGCGGCGGAGCTGGCCTATTTCCTGATCCTCACCTTTTTTCCCATCATCATCTGCATCTCCGCCTTCGTGGATATGCTCCACCTGGACATGGCCTCCCTGCTGGACCAGGCTGCCAACTTCCTCCCCGGCGGGGTGGTGGTGATCTTCCGGGAGTATCTGAACTACATTCACACTAACCAGTCCACCGCCATGCTCCTCAGCGGCGCATTTCTGGCGGTGCTGTTCGCCTCCGCCGCCGTACGGGGGCTGATGAACATCATGCACGAGATTTATGGCCGGGCCACCTTTCGGGGGCTGTGGCAGCTTGTGGCCAGCGTGCTGTTCTCCATTCTGCTGGTGGCTACCATCTACCTGTCCATGGCGGTAGTGGTAACGGGCAACTGGTTCTTCCTCAGCCTGGGCCAGCTCCTGAAGCTGGATGACCTGGTGGAACGCTTCGGCACCTGGCAGTGGGTGAAATATCTGCTGCTGCTGGGTATGGTGTTCCTATTCATCCTCCTGCTCTACCGCTTTGCCGCCCCCCTGGACCGCCCCCGGCCCCCGGTGGTGCCCGGCGCCATGGCCGCCGCCGTGGCCCTGGCCATCGCATCCATGATCTTCTCCGCCCTCATGAGCGGCTCCACCCAGTATTCCCTGATCTACGGCTCCCTGGCCTCGGTGGTCATTATGCTGGTGTGGCTGTACCTGTGCGGAAACATCCTGATACTGGGCAATGTGGTCAATTATGTGATTTATAAGCACCGGAAGGAGGCCCGAAGGTAGGCGTACAGGGAAGGAAACCTCCCCGTAATGCGCCCAACCTGGGCGCGGCGCTTGGGGGAGCTCTCCTGTAATCATGTATAATCCTCTTTCTATTTGCCAAACTATCCCTCAACGGGCCGCGAGGCTCCGGTACACAAAAGGGAGGAACCGCTATGTGGCAGATCGGTGTTTGGGAACGGGACGAGGGACTTGCAGAGCGGGTGAGCCGCCTGGCGGAGGGCCGCCCCGCCCTGGTGCGGGCCTGCCAGCATCCGGCCCTGTTGGCAGGGCTGTCTCTGGATCTTCTGGTGGTGTCCCCCGGCGCGGCGGGCTGGGCTGGGGCCGGGACTTTAGCCTGCCGCACGGCGCTGCTCCCCGGCGGACTGTCCTCCCTCACCCGGGGCCTGCCCGCCGAAACGGTGCTGAGTTACGGCGCGTCCCCCCGCAACACCCTCACCCTGTCCAGCTTGGACGAGCTGCGCTCATCGGTGGCGGTGCAGCGGGAGTTTTTCGCTCTGGACGGCTCCACAGTGGAACGGCAGGAGCTGATCTTTCCCCGTGACGGCCGCTCCCCCGATCTGCTGCTGGCAGAGGCGGGGGCGGCGCTGCTGCTGGGGAACCTGCCGGAAAAAACATAGGGCCTGCATTCATAACCAAACATACCGGACGGGTGTTGTTTGAAGCAGTGGATATAGGTTTATAGAAAATAATAACAAAAAGCGGCCTTATCCGGGCCGCTTTTGTTATTTTGCAAAAAACTCTTGCTTTTCCCTGTATTATGGTCTACAATCAAGGTGGAAGCATAAAAGGCGGCAGGCCACGGGGTGTTCCCGCACCCCATGGCCCTGCGCGAGTGACCACACCACTCAACACAGCGATGCTACATCGTACCACAGGCTTATTATATCCGTTTTTCGCCAGAATAGCAAGCTGGGAAACGGTAAGTAGGCTTTGTGTTCGCATTGATTTTTTCAAAGCGGTGTTGAGTATTCAAAGCTCGACACCGCTTTTTATGTTTCCAGCGGACCGCCGGGGCGGGGAAACGCCCCTGCTCCGGGACGGTCTGTTGGAAAACATAATAGAAGGAGAGAAGTCCCATGAAAAAACGAGTCCTTGCCCTTGTGCTTGGGGCGGCTATAGTGCTGTCTCTTGCCGCTTGCGCAGCTTCCGGCGACGGTGAAGCGAAAAAAGAAACTGACGATTCAAGCGAACCAGGCGAAATATCGGAACAGGTCCCCGAACCATCCGGCGGCGGGAATATCGGCGATGACGTTCAGCCCGCCAGTTCCGGAGACCTGGGCGACTATCATGTCGAAATCAAAGGGGCGTCCCTTGCAAAAGACTACGAAGGGAAATCCGCCATCATCGTAACCTATGCGTGGACAAACAACAGTGAAAATACCACAAGCGCCATGGTGTCCGTCGGCACAAAGGCATTTCAAGACGGCGTACAGCTTGAATCCGCGATAATCATAGGCGACAACTCCTATGATTCCGGAGCGTCCATGAAGGAGGTCCGCCCCGGGACCACCATTGATGTGCAGTGCGCATATGTCCTGACCAATGAGAGATCAACGGTTGAGTTTGAATTGACGGAGTGGATCAGCTTTTCTGACGATATGGTGACAATGGACTTTGACCCTGCCACCCTCGCATAAAAAGCGGTCTGTTCACCCGGGGCGAAATCGTCACCTTCCTCTACCAGGCATATGTCCCCTTTGCCCGCCTGACCGCCAACTGAACCAAAAGCGGGCCGGATTCCGGCCCGCTTTTTTCATTTTTCTCTTTACGTCCCCGAAACGATATGATATAATCCCACATATCAGATTGGAG
>CATJRT010000401.1 GCA_949742895.1 uncultured Eubacteriales bacterium
GTCTGGCCGATCATGGCCCGCAGATTTCCTTGGGCAATGGTGAAGGAGCTGCCGTCATCCACACCGGGCAGTTCAGGAAAGTCCTCGTCGCTACTGCCCATGATATCAAAGGAGGTGGGACCACATTCAATGTGGACGGAGCAGGTGTTGTCAACGGTGACGGTCACTACATCGTCAGGCATACGGCGAAGGATTTCACCGAACAGGCGGGCAGAGAGGACAATTGCCCCCGGTTCCGGAACCTCCGCCTCCAGTTGGGTGACGATGCCGGTTTCCAGATTGTAGCCGCTCAGATGTAAATGGTCCGCTTCCGCTTCTACCAGTACGCCCTCCAGGGCCAGAATGGAGCTTTTGGCGGCAACCACCCGGCCGGCTGTGGTAACGGCGGTTTGAAGTAAGGCCTTTTCACAGGAAAATTTCATAGCAGGTTCCTTTCTCTCCCTCCCCGCAAGGGAGGAAGGCGTTTATTTTCGTAGAAGTCCGTAGAGGCTGTGGAAGCTGTGAAAGAAGCGGAAAAACGCTGACAGCACGGGCTTGAGCCATCCAGAGAAGTTTCCACAAAGCTTCAACAGGCTGTATGAAAAATAAAGCTGGATTTTCACTTCCACAGGCTTTCACATCACAGGCCACAGAACTGTGGAAGCGGCAGGTTAAAAAAATGAACTCGCTGAGGGTTTCAAATGTGTGCCGTTTTTGCCGCAGAAACAGACTGCCCGCTATCCAAGCGCACCTCCTCACAGGGGAATCAGTACGCCGAATTCACCGCACTGGTGATATCCCGGATGATCTCCGACATTTCCGGCTGTTCCTTTATCATCTTTTCCACCCGGTTGATGGAGCTGAGCACACTGGTGTGGTGCCGTCCGCCGAACCTCTGGCCAATCTCCGCCAGGGAGAGTTGGGTCATCTCTCGGATGATATACATGGCCACGTTGCGGGCAGTTGCAATATCTTTGTTTTGGCTCCGGCCCAGAATGGCGGCGCTGTCCATCTCGTAGAACCGGGCTACCTCCTGTATGATGGTGTCGGCAGAGGGCAGGAAGTTCTCCTTGGCCCGGAGGATGTCCCGCACTGCCCGGATGGTGGTTTCCACGTCCACTGGCTTGCCGTCCAGCTCCTGAAAAGCCATGATTTTGTTGACCACGCCCTCAATCTGCCGCACGTTGGAGGTGATATTCTCCGCCAGGAAGGACAGTACCGGATCAGGCAGGGAAATGCCCCGCTCCAGCGCCTTGTTTTTCAGCAGGGCCATTCTCGTTTCGTAGTCAGGGGGCTGGATGTCGGCGGGCAGGCCCTGCTCAAAGCGGGTGCGCAGCCGCTGCTCCAGCCGGAGCATTTCGTGGGGGGGCCGGTCGGAGGTGAACACGATCTGCTTTTTCTGTTCATAAAGGGTATTGAAGGTGTGGAACAGCTCTTCCTCGCTGGAGTCCTTGCCGGCGATGAATTGTACGTCGTCCATGAGAAACAGGTCCACGCTACGGTATTTGTCCCGAAATTCCTGCATATCCTTGCCCCGGCGCAGGTTGGTGATCAGCTCGTTTACAAAGTCCTCGCTCAGGATATAGAGGATGCGGTAGCCGGGGTAGTTTTTCCGGACCCGGTTGGCAATGGCGTGGAGCAGGTGGGTCTTACCCAGGCCGGACTGGCCGTAGATGAACAGGGGGTTATAGGAGCCGCCCGGCTCATCGGATACCTTCTGAGCGGCGGTAAAGGCAAATTTGTTGGTGGAGCCCACCACAAAGCGCTCAAAAGTGTATTTGTCCTCCTCCGGGTTGGCGGCGGGACTGCGGTTCTGGTAGGCGGTCCGCTCCTCCGGCAGCAGCAAAGCCACGTCCACGTCGAAGGAAAACAGCTCCTTCAGTGCACTTTCCACCGTGGACAGAAATTTGGTGCGGATAATGTTCCGTTTGAAGTCGGTGGGGACGCACAGCACCAGCCGGGTGTCCTCCAGGGAGACGGCTTCCACGTCCCCGAACCAGGTGTCAATGGCGACTGAGGTCATGCCGCCTTCCATCATCAGGCTCTTTACCTTTTCCCAAATGTCGGCGGCCGATGTCATGCCCGTTCCCCCTTTGAAAATCAAAAGCTGCAATTGATTTATTATACCAGAAAGCAGGGCCAGGGACAAGTGTTTTCATGAATTCTTTTTTATAATGTATAGTTGCATGGAAGTACTGTCAAATAAACTTGAAAGGAGGGGAAAGAGCGGGCCGGTTTTGTGGTAATTGGATAAAAAAGGCGAATTAATCTGGAGGGCGTGCTTTTTCTCTTGCAATTTAATCCGGTTTCTGATATCATACAATGAACGCAGAAGGAGGGAACGATATGCTGAAACCACTGTTTGCTGGGGTGCTGAAACAGTGGGCGTATCATTTCCTTTTTACCTGTGAGGCAATCGCCGTTTGGCGGTTGCATTTTTTTTGCGGTTCAGCAGAATATACCAACAGATGAAAAGGAGAGAGAGTATGAACAACCAAGAACCCATCCGCGACGCCCGCACCCTGGGCGTGCCCAAGATGCTCATCCTGGGCTTGCAGCATATGTTCGCCATGTTCGGAGCCACCGTGCTGGTGCCTATCCTGGTGAACAACTATGGCCTGCCCCTCAGCATTCAGACCACCCTGTTCTTTGCCGGCATCGGCACCCTGTTCTTCCACATATGCACCCGGCTGAAGGTGCCCGCCTTCCTGGGATCCTCCTTTGCCTTTCTGGGTGGATTTGAGGCGGTGTCCAAGCTGGATTCCGGCAAGTACGCCGCCATGGAGGCTTCCGAAAAGCTGCAATACGCCTGCGGCGGCATCGTAGTGGCCGGCCTGCTATATGTGGTGCTGGCAGGCGTCATTA
>CATJRT010000402.1 GCA_949742895.1 uncultured Eubacteriales bacterium
GCCCCCGGTCATTGACAACCTCCACCGCCTGGATGTTGGTGTTTTCCTCCGTGTGGATGTACATCCCCACATAGAGGTGCTTGTCCCAGTTGTTCGCGTGGACCAGGATGCGCTGGATGCTGTGGTAGATGCGCAGCTGGCGGGCGTCCGAGGTGGGAACCACCACCGAGGTGCGGCCCGCGGTGAAGGCGGTGCCGGGGACGGAGATCTGCCCGCAGGTGGCCCACACCGCCACCTGGGTGGCGTACTTGTACTCGGTGAGGGTGAGGTTGGCGATGTCAGGGAACGTGGGCGTGTTCAGCTCCTTGAACTGCTCCAGCGTGCGGGAGGGGTAGCCGTTGGCGAAGGCCCCCATGGTCTTGGGGCTGCGGTTATAGGGCCGGATGGTGAGGGATTTGTTAGGGGAAACCCCGGAAAGCCCCCAATTCACGCAATATGCGGCGCCTTTTATCCCTTTATCGCTGGTATATTGCCAATATCCGCCGCCAATAGTGCCGCCGGATTGCTTGTTGAGAAAGCTGCCGAAGCCGTCCATGGTGATCTTGACGCTGCCGCTGTCGTCCAGCGAGGCGGCGCTTGCCGGGACGGCCAGCAGGCCGAACAGGGTGGCCAGCACCAGCAGCATGGAGATCAGCCGGGTGGAAAGTTTGTGTTTCATGTGCGCTCCTTTCATTTTGCGCAGGAAAAAGCAGGCCGCCTGGGCGGTCTGCTTCTCCTGCCTGTTCAGTTGATATAGCAAAAACCAAAATCGCAACCCAGCAAAGCGGTTGCGATTTTGAGAGGAGAAGTAAGCCTGTGGATATGGAGCTTTCGGCGTAAGCCGGAAGCGGAATGCGGCAGGCTTACTTCGACGATGTAGATCCCGGAACCAGCAGTTCTTTGAGGAAGGCCGTGGCCTCCGGTTCCGTGTCCGTATGGCGGGGGTAGGACTCCCGGAGCAGGGCGGTGTGGCTGTGGGTGTTGTCGTTGACGGACACGTCCACGTAGAGCCACCGCCCATCCGCGTACACCAGGTTCCAGGCATGGCTGGACGAGCGGACGCTGACGCAGGGGATGCCCGCCGCTTCGCACAGGAAGTTGAGCGCCCCGGTGTAGGAACCGCAGGCAGCCTCCAGCTCCCCGCTGTGGGGGGCGAAAATCCGGGGGATGCCCGCTGTTTTATCCTTATTATAGGACAGCAGGGTGCAGAGGTAGTCGTTGAGGTAGGTTACCTTCTCCCGGTCTGTCCCCATCCTCCTGGTTTCGGCGATGGCGGGTTGGATGTAGCCCACCGCAGGAAGGAAGTTTTCGGGTACCTTCGCGGATACCGCGAAATAGTTGGGGTACTGCCAGTAGTTGGTGAAATTATCCGGGACATAGTGCTCATACCGGGTTATCCCGCTGATGCGGCCCAGCAGCTGTACAGCCGCGCTGTAGTCCGCCCCCTGGGCTGCCATGGTGTAGGCCGGGGCGCTCCCCGCCCCGCCGTCCACCAGCGTCTGCCGGATGGTGTTATATAGGGCCCGGTCATAGACGCCAGTAAACACAGAAGGGTTGGCCTGGCGGCTGAAATCCTCCCGGCTCCAGTGGTCTGCGTTAATGGTGTACTCGCCGGCCGGTGCCGGGGTAGGGGCTGGCGTGGGCTGGGGCGTCTCCTCCTGGTAGTGGGCGTCCGGGTCGATGTGAACGCTGTTGGTCGCCCCATCGTAGGTCACGCCGAAATCCACCGCTTTCCCGATATCCCGGAGTTTCACGAAGTTATTGCCGTGGATGGAGTATGCCTCCATTTGGACGCACTGGCCGTTGACGTAGATGGGCTGGCTGCTCAGCGTGGCGGTGAGGCCGTTGGCCGCCTGGACGGCGGGGCCGCTGAGGGCGAGGCCCGTCAGGATGCCGATCCCCATAAATACCGCTTCTTTTGTCCTGCTCATAACCGTTCCTCCTTAAAAATTGTGTGCTTTTGTCAAGCAACACAATACCGGAGAACGGGGCAGAAAGCTACAACTTTCGAAGCAGGTTATGGAGAAAAAGCGAGGCCAAAACGAAGCATATTACACAGTTTCCACGGCGGTGACTTGCCAGCGATAGGCGGGCTGGTTCATGACGCATGTGTACAGCGTAATCTGGTTTTCCGCCGTGGGCTCCAACCCGGAAACGTCGTTGACAGACACCTTGTTCACGCCGGTGACGGCATAGGCGCGTGTGCCCAGCTTGGTGGTGAAGGTGATGACAGCGCCGGATTTCAGCAGGTGGATCTTGCCGAAATCATTGCGTACCCCCCGGTTGTGGCCAGCGACAGGGACATTTCCCGCCCAGATGCTGGTGCCCTCGAAGTGTCCCGCGCCCTTCAGCAGCGGGGCGGAGCCGGTGCCCTCGAACACCTTGACGGTGAGGCCGATGGAGGGGATCCTCAGCGTGCCC
>CATJRT010000403.1 GCA_949742895.1 uncultured Eubacteriales bacterium
ACGATGATGGCAGTCTTCCACCAAGGTGTAATCTCAATCACTTGTGCATTGCTGCTGACACCGTTCATAGCGTTGGAGTTTGCCACAGTGTACAGGATGCGCTTTGTGGCTTCTCGCATGGCACTCACCACGTTGGGATCGACTTTGTACTTCATTAGCTTTTCGGTCCATTTGGCCCCGTCGTTGCAATCCCAGCCGTCGCCGCCTGCCATCAGGCCGTTCAGCACGTCCATGTAATTGTTATTGTTGGAAAAATCGGTAAGTATGAAGCCGGGCATACCCCATTCGCCCCGCAGAATGCCGGTGAGGAGACCCTTATCTCCTCCCGCCCAGACGCAGCCCATGCGGTTAAAGCTGGTCATAACACAGTAGGCGCCGGACTCCACCACGGGGTACTCAAAAGCCTGGAGGTAGATCTCCCGGGCAGCCTGCTCGTTGGTCCACACGGAGATGCCGTCCCGGGCGGTCTCCTGGTCGTTGAGGGCAAAGTGCTTCATGTAGACGTAGACGCCCTTGGACTGGATGCCGGCCACCTCGGCGGCGCAGGTCTTGCCGGAGATGAACGGGTCCTCGGAGTAGTACTCAAAATTCCGACCGGAATAGGGAGTCCGGTGGATGTTGACGCCGGGACCGTAAATGCCGGAGTATGCCTTGCCGCTGGCAAGCAGGCAGTCGTTACCCATACTGCGGCCCACGGCCTCGGCCACGGTGGGGTCGAAAGTCGCGGCCAGCAGGTCCTCCGAGGTGTAGCTGGTGGAGGAACCGCCGCCGGTGAGGGTGGCCGTGATGCCTTGGGGACCGTTTTCGTCCTTGGTGGCGGGCTTGGACACGCTGGCAACCGGGACGGTGCTGTGATAGGTCTGCCCGATGAGCCGGGCCATCTCGTTGAAGGTCACCTGGTCCAGCAGGTCTTCCCAGGTGTAGCTCTGGCCGTTTACCTCGGCAGTGCCGTCCAGGGGCACGCCGATGAACTGAGCCAGATTGAGGGGGCCTTCCTTTCCGACGGTGGGCATGGTACCAGAGGTGTTCTTTTCATACAGGTCGTTCATGAGCGCTACCATGTCATCGCTGGCGGCGATCTGGGCGGCGGCCTTGTAGGTTTTCGCGGTAAGATCCGCCTTGGGCATGGTGCCCTCCCAGTCGGAGCGGGTGAGGTACACGATATCGTTGGATGTGTCGCTGTCAAAGCGGTTCAAATCGGCGTGGTCCAGCTGGTTTGCGATGGCCGCGCCGGTGACAGCGGTGGCAAACGCAGAGGTGTCCATGGCAGCCACGGTATACTTCACGGCCTGTCCGGCGTCACCGTCAGCGGTCATGCCGTTTTCGGCGGTGTAGCCCTTGGCGGCCAGGATGTTGTTCAGCGACTCGTGGGCCCCGTTACCGCAGGCGAAGTAATAGTCGCCGGCGTCCAGAATGTAGGTGCCCGCGCCGTTGGCGTCATAGGCCCGCAGCTCTGTCTTGGGTACGGTGACGGTGACGGAGGCGGTCTCCCCGGCGGCCAGGGCGGTCTTCTGATAGCCCACCAGCTCTACGGCGGCCTTCTCAATGCCGTTCTGCCTGTCGTAGTCGGGGTAGGGGGATTGCATGAAGATTTCCACCACTTCGCTTCCGTCCACGCTGCCGGAGTTGGTCACCTCTACGGAAAACACTAAGTCATCCCCCTGCTCGGCCATGGACAGCGGACCGTAGGTGAACTGGGTGTAGCTCAAACCATAGCCGAAGGGGTAGGCCACAGTGGTGGCGCAGTCGTAGTCCCCGGCGTTGCCGGTGCCCATTACTACGTCCTCATAGCGGGTTTCGTAATAGCGGTAGCCCACATAGATGCCCTCCTGGTAGGCCACATAATACTCATTGTTGGAGCCAGAGAACGACAAGCCCTGAGCGGCGGCGTTGGTATAAGCGGTCGCGTGGGCGTTCTGAATCGCCGGGGATGTCAGGTTATCATAGCAGTAGGTGTCCACCAGCTTGCCGGAGGGGTTTACCGCGCCGTTGAGCAGGTCGCCCACGGCTTTGATGCCGCTTTGGCCTACCTCGCCCACCCACAGGCAGGCGTCTACGCCATAGTCTACACCGCAGACAGAGGGCTCCAGGAAGTCTAGCTCCACCGCATTTGCCACGTTAAGCAGCACTACAATTTTCTTCAGGTCACCGGCGGCCTTGAGCTCGGCCAGCTTGGCCAGCAGGGCCTGCTCCTCGCCGGACAGCTCCAGAATGTTTCCGTTGCCGTCCCCCGCGCCATACCAGGGCAGGTCCGAGCCCTCACCGCACACACGGGAGATGACAAAAACAGCCGCGTCCCCGTATTCCTTCACGGAGCTCCACTGGGTATCGGTGTAGACACTCATGGGAGCTTCATTGATTTTATATTCTCCGTTGTCAAAAATATAATTGTTCAGACTGCCGCTGGCCAGAACGCGCCGGTACTCCTTGCCCGCGCCCTCAGTGTAGAAAGACCACATGGTTGGGTTGACGGAAAAGCCGTCCGCCTCCAGCGCGTCCTTCAGGCTCTGAGCTTTGGAGGTGTCCATGCCGCCGGAGCCGGTGCCTCCATAGACAAAATCGGCCGAGCTGATACCCGCCAGCGTGATTTTGGCTCCATTGCCCAGCGGCAGCGCGCTGTCCCTGTTCAGGAGCAGCACCGCACCGTTGGCCACGATATTCTCCACTACCTTTTCGGCTTCCTCCACCTGCTGGGCACTGGTGAAGTCGGCCTCAAAGTACGTCTCGCCCGGGTTGCCGATGGTCTTGGTGGCCTCAATGCCCAGCACCATATTGATGATGGATGCGTAGTTATTTGCGATGGGACCCGCAATCATGGTGAACGCAAACAGCACGGTGAAGACGATGGACAGGGCGGTCCAGAGGCCGCGGCCCTTGACCTTGACTTTCGGTTTCTTTTCCTTCACAGGGATACCTCCTCATCGATTCTTTTAAAAAACGGCCGCCGCCTTTTTGCGGCAGCCGTTCGGCAAGTCAGCGCGGATTTTTTGGGACGGTATCGGGGTCTCCTTTAACCCTCGTGGGCGAAGGTGATCAGCTTCAGCTCAGGCTGGGTGAGAATCCGGCAGCCCAAGGAGATGTCCTCGGGGTCCAGGGAGGGATCTTCCACGGTGATGGTAAGGGTCTCGGCAAACTCGGACAGGAACTCCTTGGCGCCCTTTGTGTTGCCCTCGGGATCAAAGATCTGCGTCATGGTGTCGGTCCAGTTGTCGGTATCCAGTACCAGATGGCCGGCCAGGGCGGGGCTGCGGCCATA
>CATJRT010000404.1 GCA_949742895.1 uncultured Eubacteriales bacterium
AGCTACAGGCGCGTATGGAGCGGGTGATGGGAATCGAACCCACGCGACCAGCTTGGAAGGCTGGGATTCTACCATTGAACTACACCCGCATGGGCGCTGTCACATTCATATCAGCCTTAGAATCATAGCACATCCCCACACCAGTTGTCAATCCTTTTTTGCTCAGCTCTCCAACTTTTTTGTTTTTTATCCTCCTCACACCAGCACCGCGTCGCAGAAGGCGCAGCAGTCCACGCCGCCGTTCTTCTTCACCAGCGGCGGCAAGTAGTGGTCTGTCTGAGTGATGCACCGGGGATTGCGGCACACCGGCTTCGTCCCGATCTCCACTGCAGGCGTCCAGTCCAGTCGAGGTTGGTTGGCCAGGTCCGCCAGCAGCGCCATACGTGAAAACATCCCGTACCGCGCCTGGTCGAAGTAAGCCGCCCTGGGGTCGTCGTCCACGTCGATGGCGATCTCATCCACCCTGGGCAACGGGTGCAGCACAAGCATCCGCTCCTTGGCCCGGTCCAGCTTCCGCCTGGTGAGCACATAGATTCCCTTGCACCGCTCATACTCCAGCGGGTCGATGAACCGTTCCCGCTGGATTCGGGTCATATACAGCACGTCTAACTGAGGGATGACCGCCTCCAGCCCCGTCACCTCGGTGAAGGGCAGGCCGTTCTCCCGCATGAAAGCCCGCATATACTCCGGCACCGCCAGCTCCCTGGGAGAGATGAGGAAGAAATGGATATCCCGGAACTTGGCCATGGCCTTGATGAGGGAGTGGACGGTGCGACCGTTCTTCAGATCCCCGCACAGACCGATAGACAGGCCGTCTACTCCGCCCAACAGCCGGGTAATGGCGGTCAGATCGGCGGTGGTCTGGGTGGGGTGCATATGCCCGCCGTCCCCGGCGTTCACCACCGGCACGTTGGAATACAGCGACGCGGCCTTGGCCGCGCCCTCCCAAGGGGTGCGCATGACCACCACGTCGGCATAGCCGGACACCATCTTGATGGTGTCCTTGAGGTTTTCCCCCTTGGCAGCAGAGGACGACTTGGGGTCGGCAAAGCCGAACACAGAGCCGCCTAAGCGGAGCATTGCGGTCTGAAAGGAGAAGTTGGTCCGGGTAGACGGCTCATAGAACAGGGAAGCCATCACCTTCCCCCGGCACACGTCGATATACCGCTCCGGGTCGTCGATGATTTTGCTGGCGCGGTCATAAAGCTCGTCCCATTCTCTCCGCTCCAGATCTCCAAAGTCGATCAAATGCCGCATAAGGCGTCTCCTTCCCCGTCATGGACCTTCCGCACAATAAAAATATGGCAGGATATCCGCAGTCCCATTTGCAGATATCCTACCACATTTTGACGGATCAGGCAACTGAAAACTGTGACAGCTTGACCGCTGCTGCGGAGCGGCCTTTTGCCAAAATCCCCAAAAGGAGCCGTTACCGCAGCACCGCGCCGCAGTCCTTCTCCAGTGTTTCGAGGATGCTCTTCACGTCCTTATCCGCCTCCTCGCTGGTGAGGGAGCGGTCGTCTGCCCGGAGGGTCAGGTTGAAGGCCACCGACTTTTTACCCTCGCCGATGTTCCTGCCCCGGTAGATGTCGAACAGGGAAACCCCTTTCAGCAGGCCCTTGGCCCCCCGGCGGATGGCTGCTTCCAGTGCGCCCACGGTGACGGACTCATCACACACCACGGCGATGTCCCGTGTGACGGCGGGGAACTTGGGCAGGGGGACATACTCCGGCCCGGCTCCTCGGGCGGCCAACAAGGCCTCCACGCTCAGCTCCGCACAGTACAGTCCGGTGTCCACGCCGTAGTTGGCCGCCACGGCGGGATGGATCTGCCCCACCACACCGATATACTGCTCGCCGGCCATGATGCCGGCGCAGCGGCCCGGATGGTAGGACGGGTCGTCCTGGCAGGGGTAGAAGCTCACATCCACCGCCCGCAGGTCCCGAAGAATGGCCTCCACCGTCCCCTTCATAGCGAAAAAGTCCATGTCCGCGCCGTAGGCGCCCAAAGTGAGGAACTTCGGCTCCACCGCAAGGCCGTCCGTTCCGCCGGGGAGATAAACCTTGCCCAGCTCATAGAGCTTCACGTCCTTGTTGCGGTAGTTGTAATTGCGCTGTAAGACCTCCAGCATGGAGGGCAGCGCGGTGGTGCGCATGATGGAGGTGTCCTCGCCCAGGGGATTGAGGATCTTCAGGCTGTCCCGCAGCGGCTCGTCTGCCGCCCAGCCGATCTTGTCGTAGGCGGTGGGGCTGATGAAGGAGTAGGTGATGATCTCGCTGTAGCCGCAGGCCCGGCACAGCTCGCCCAGCCGGTTCTCCACCTTCTGGTCGGGGGAATAGCCGCCCTGAGTGGTCTGACCACGCATGAGGGTGGAGGGGATGTTGTTGTAGCCGTGGAACCGGGCCACCTCCTCCGCCAGGTCTGCCATACGCTTCACGTCGCCCCGCCAGGAGGGGACTTCGATGACGCCCCGTTCCCTGGTGGTGGTGAAGCCCAGCCGCTGGAGGTAGGTGTACATCACGTTTTCTGCCACGTCGGTGCCCAGCAGGGCGTTGATCTTGTCCGGCTCCACCTTCAAGAGGGTGGGCTGGGGCACATGGTTCAGGATGTCGATGCAGCCTTCCACCACCTCGCCGGCCCCCAGCAGCTCCACCAGCTCGCAGGCGCGGTCCACGGCGGGCAGGGTGTTCATGGGGTCCAGGCCCTTCTCGAACTTGGCGGACGCCTCGGTGCGCATACCCAGGGCCAGAGCCGCCTTGCGGATGCAGGTGCCGTCGAAGTTGGCGGACTCGAAGACTACGTCCGCGGTGTCGTCCACGATCTCGCTGTTCTCACCGCCCATGATCCCCGCCAGACCCACGGCCCGGGTCTCGTCGGCGATAACCAGCATATTGCCCGTCAGCTTGCGGACATTGCCGTCCAGGGTGGTCAGCTCCTCACCG
>CATJRT010000405.1 GCA_949742895.1 uncultured Eubacteriales bacterium
AACCCGCCGTGGGTGTTGCCCAGATAGTTCAAGCCCTTGCGCTCGTCTTTGTTGCCGTCCAGAAACAAATCGCCCTGACTCACCAGCGTACCGCCGAAGGAAAAGCCACCGTCTGGCCGGTCACTCACCGCATAGCACAGTTCGTGGTTATGTCGGGAGGAATAGACAAATATGTATCGGTTTCCGTCCTTGCGGATGGAGCTGGCCTCAAAAAACTCGTGGTTGGGGAAGGAGCCGGGGCCTTCCTTGGGAAAAATTACCCGGGGCTCCCCCTTGATGGTCACCATGTCTTGCTCTAGCTCCATCACCGTGCCGCCATCGTTTTTCAGCTTTTTTCCGCCGGTGATGACAGCCGGGGCAGGCATATAAAACCCAGAATATAACCACACACGACCGTCATCATCGCAAAGCACACCGGGGTCAAATGGGAACTGGTCGCCCTTCCGACGGCCCCAGATCGTGCCGTCCGGGTAATGGATATGTCCCAGGAATTGGTACTGTCCCGCCGGAGTATCGCATACAGCCACCCCCATAATTCCCATGAAATCGAAGGCATAATAGAGGTAGTAACGTCCGTCCGGCCCCTGACACACGTCAGGGGCAAACAGCAGCCGCAGGCCCAGCTTATTTTTCGGATCCTGATTTTTGCGAAAGATGACCCCTTCATATCGCCAATCAGACAGGTCATCTATCGGGGCGGACCAGCACACATAGTCGTTCACACAAAAAATCGGCGCGTTGAATTTGTCGTGAGAGCCATACACATAGACCCTGTCCCCAAACATATGGGGTTCGCCGTCCGGTATGTACTCCCAGCTGGGAAGATAAGGATTAAAGGCCTGCTGCTTCATGTGACTGCCTCTTTCTTTTCAAACTAAAAAGCTTACATGAATGGGTTTTCGGTGGGATATGGGAGATTTTTGGGCTGGTTATAGGCAATATCCTGCACCCCTAAGAACTTAAACACTTCAAACAGTGCCTTCCCGTAGTGCCCGAAGGCCACAGCTCCATGGTGGGGATAGCGCTTCTGGATCAGGACGTGGCGGTAGAACCGGCCCATCTCGTGGATGGCGAACACACCGATGCCGCCGAAGCTGCCGGTGGCAACAGGCAGCACCTCACCCTGGGCGATATAAGAGCGCAGAGTGCCCTCACTGTCGCACTGGAGCCGATAGAAGGTAATTTCGCTGGGCGCGATGTCGCCTTCCAGAGTGCCCCGTGTGAAGTCGGGCTTCCCGCCGTTTTCCAGCAGACGGTTCTGGATGAGCTGATATTTGACGGCGCGGTCAGCGCACAGCTTGCAGGCAGGGGTGTTGCCGCAGTGGAAGCCCATGAAGGTGTCGGTGAGGGCGTAATCGTGTTTGCCGCGGATCTGCTCCTCCCACATTTGGGCGGGAACGGAGTTGTTGATGTCCAGCAAGGTCACCGCGTCGCCGCTGACGCAGGCCCCGATGTACTCGGACAGAGCCCCATAGATGTCCACCTCGCACGCCACGGGGATGCCCCGGGCGGCCAGGCGGGAGTTCACATAGCAGGGCTCGAAGCCAAACTGGCTGGGGAACGCAGGCCAGCACTTGTTGGCAAAAGCCACATACTTCCGGGAGCCCTTGTGGGTTTCCGCCCAGTCCAGCAACGTCAGTTCAAACTGCGCCATCCGCTCGCCCAGGTCGGGATAGTAGCGGCCCTCACCCATTTCCTCCGCCATTTCCGCGCAAACGGCGGGGATGCGGGGGTCGTTGGCGTGCTCTTTGTAGCTCACCAGCAGATCCAACTCAGAGTTCTCCTCCACCTCCACGCCCAACTCATACAGGCCTTTGATAGGAGCGTTGCAGGCAAAGAAGTCCTGGGGTCGGGGGCCGAAGGTGATAATTTTCAGATTCTTCACACCGATGACCGCTCGAGCGATGGAGACAAAGTCAGCGATCATGGTGGCGATATCCTGGGCGGTGCCCACGGGGTACTCGGGGATATACCCCTTGAGGTGCCGCATCCCCAGGTTGTAGGAGCAGTTGAGCATTCCGCAATAGGCGTCGCCGCGGCCGTTGATGAGGTCGCCGTCCCCTTCGGCGGCGGCCACGAACATACAGGGGCCGTCAAAGTGCTTGGCAATCAGCGTTTCGGGCGTTTCCGGACCAAAATTGCCAAGAAAAACCACCAGGGCGTTGCAGTCCTGCGCTTTCATATCGGCCATGGCCTTGAGCATATCCAGTTCGTTTTCCACTGTAACGGGGCATTCGTACAGCTCACCCGTGTATGCGGCGGCAATAGCGGCGCGGCGCTTTTCGCTCAGGGCAATGGGGAAACAGTCGCGGGAGACGGCGATGAGCCCCAGCTTAACGTCAGGGATGTTTTTCATGATGTATTCCTCCTCGTAAAATATCGTTGGCTATGTCAATGTTGGTCCCAGACAGCCGCACAGCGGCACCCTGTTTTGCTTCTACGCTGTCCTCATGGGCCAGCAGCCACTTGTTCCGGGCCCATAACAGCTTGTCCTCGACCGTGACCGGCTCGGTCTCCGGGCGGGGGCCGTTGGTGCCCCGGGGAAGGACCACCGCCACTCGAAAACCCTCCGCCTCATTCACATGGCAGGGGGCATAATGGAGCGTGGTGGCGTTCACCTCCACAAGCACCCCAGCGGGGACGCGAAATGCTTTCACCTTAGACGTATCCAACACACCGTCCACAATCTCGTCCTGCTTAGCCAAAAGCAGGATGAAGTCACCTGTGCCCACGTTGAACTCGCTGTCCCGGTGGTACTCCAGACAGTTCAG
>CATJRT010000406.1 GCA_949742895.1 uncultured Eubacteriales bacterium
CGGCGACCAGATGGGCCTTGAGACGTTCACCACCCTGGAGGGTAGCTGGACCGATGAGGACGGGGTGCAGCACAACGCCTTCGAGGAAAACCTCACCGGAACCCGCGCCCTCATGTACGACGACATCGGCGTCCGCCATGTCGAGAGCTTCGTCTATATCAAGAACGTCAAGGCGTTCTAAGGAGGAGACATCATGAAAAGAGCAATTTTCGATACTGCTGCGGTCCTTCCCTTCACCAGCGGTAGCATCGCCGACCGGACTGGCTTCGAGAGCGCCGTTCTGGCCGTCACCGTGGCGGCGGGCAAGACTGCCGCCATCAAGGTGGAGCACAGCGACACCGCCGACGGCACCTTCGAGGCTGTCAAGGATAGCCGTCTGTTCATCGACAACCCGGTGAACGCGGACGGCGCTGCCACCATCGCCAACACCACCGAGGCTGAGGCCGTCGCCAACCTCAACATCGACCTGATCGGATGCAAGGCGTTCGTGAAGATCACCGCCACCGACGGCACCATCGGCGCCCTGGTCCTGGGCGATGCGACCGACCACCCCGTCAAGGTCGGGGAGATCAAGACCGTCGCGCCCAAGGCCGCCACACCGCCCGCTTCGGGGTCCAAGTAATGGGACCGGCGGCGAGGAGCACCGGAGGCCCCTCCGAGAACAAGAAGACCTGCCCCAAGGAGCATAAGAGCGAGCCCGAGAAAAAGGTTTGCGACAAGGCCCCTGAGAGGCCGGAGGAGCCGTCCGAGGATACCTGAGTATCAGGGGGCGGGGATACCCCGCCCCCTACCTAGAACGAAGCGGGAGGGCCTGCCATGAGCACTAAACCCATTACCAGCGTGGAGCCGGTCGAGCCCGACCCCCCTGTGGAGCCGGTGGAGCCGGAAAAGCCTGTAATCAAAATCCCTCTGCGGGAGAACGCCCTCACCACCCTGGAGGCCGTGAAGGTCTTCATGGGCATCGACCTGGAGACTGAGGACCCGCAACGGGACGCGGCTCTGTCTCAGCTCATCAATTCCGCTTCCGCATGGCTGGAAACGACGCTGGGCCGGAAGCTGGGCCGCCGGGACTACCGACAGCTCTACACCGCCACCGGGACGCAGCGGCTTGTCCTGGAGCAATACCCCATCCGCAAGATCGCCAAGATCACGGACACCGACAACGATGAGGAAGTGACCGGCTACTACTGGGACGACGATGGAGACATCGGCGTGGTCTACCGGGAGGACGGCTGGACGTACCACGGCCACATCGGCGGCCTTGCCCGGGACTACATCGCCCCCCGGCGCTATCTGTTGGTGGAGTACACCGCAGGGTACATCCTGCCAAAGGACGCCACGGAGGAGGAGCCTTCCGACTTCCCCGCTGATCTGGAGGCCGTCCTCTGGAACATGATCGCCCAACAGTGGTCCATCATGGACAACGACGCCGCCGGGCTGTCTGCCTTTAGCATCTCCGACGTGTCCTGGACCTTCGATAAGGAGATTAGCGGGACCTGGCAGTCCATCATCTCTGCATACAGGCGGTGGTGATATGAGGGTCCTGCGAGATACCGTCCGGCCTGAGCTGGACCGCATCAAGCGGGAGCTGGCCGCGCTCCGCTCTCTGCAAATCCATGTGGGCATCATGGGGGATTCCGAAAGCGACCTTTTGATGATCGCCCATGTGCATGAGTATGGAGCCACCATCACCGCGAAGAACGTCCGAAACCTCACCATCCCCCTGACCGATGAGGCCAAGAAGGCAGGGAGCCCCAGGTCCTTCAACGACCTGGAGTGGGTCCCTGGGCGTCAGCCGGGAGTGAGCTTCCTTGTGAGGCCCCGCAAACGCAAGGCCAGGAGCAAGGACCACCGGACGGTCACAAACACGATCAGCACCCGCAGCGAGTACGACCCGAAGGACTACGACTGGCTATATATGCTGGTCAAGAGCGTCAACATCCCCGAGCGCAGCTTTATCCGCGCCAGCTTCGACGCTGGCCGGGCGGAGCTGTCTGCGGCCTGTAAGGAGGCCGTCACCAATATCATCCGCAAGGGCTGGACCGCCCAGCAGGCGGCGGACCATGTAGGCAAGATCGCAACCAACATGACCCGCCAGTTTATGAACTCTGGCCTGGAGCCCCCGAAGTCCAAGATAACCCAACTCACCACCACCCAGCAGCAGCCCCTATACGATACCGGGCGGCTGATAGGGAGCATCGCCTACAAAGTGGAAGGAGGCGGCCAATCGTGAGATCGTGGCGTGGCCCCAAGCTCCCCCGGAACCTCTTGCACACCATGTACCGCATCACCCGGGAGGAAGGGAAGTACGACCCCGAGAGAGGCGGCCAATTCACCGGCGGTAAGCCCGTGGAGGTCCCCTTCCAGGGCGTGGTAATGCCCATGAACAATGAGGACTTGCAGTACATGGATAGCGGGACCTCCACCATCAACGTCCAGAAGGTCTACACCAACGGCGAGACGCTGGAGATCGGAGCCCAATTCCGGGACGGCTATGACGGTCAGGTCTATACCGTCAAACAGGAGCTCACTCACGGGCCGATTCACTCCATGAAGCGCTACATGGTCGAGAAGAAGGGGGGCAGCAAGCCGAAATGACGCCTGTTATCCTGAGAAACCACATCGTAAAGCTGCTGTGGTCCTATCTGAAAATCCCCATCATCCTCTCAGATCAGGCGCAGCCGGAGGCGGACCCGCCCTTCTGCATCTACTCTGTGACCTCCCCATACTCCAGCGCCGGGGAGCTGGGGGACATCACCAACCGGGACGCCGAGGACCCCATGGAGCTCCTGGAGGACCGGATGGAAATGCCCTCCGCCACCCTGTCTTTTACCTTTTGCAGCGAAAACCGCACCAATGAGGACGGGGAGGAGATCAGCGGCGCGGATGAGGCGGAGGAGCTGGCCGACAAGGCCGTGGGCTTCTTCAAGCAGATAGGGTACGATGATTTCGCCCGCCTGGGCATCTGCATCGTGGAAGTCGGGCCGGTCCAAGACCGCTCCACCCTTATGGTGGATGAGGAATCCAGGCGGAAGGGCTTCGACGTCCGCATCCGGTACACCCGGACCGACACCCGCACCATCCAAACAGTCCAGTACACCACTACCATACCGAAAAAGGAGTGAATCAGCTATGAGTAAGGACATCCAAGTCTATACCGCCATTGACGCCAAGGTAAAGCCTGCGGAACGCCTCGACATCCTGGTGCTTTCCACCGAGGGCAAAGCGGAGATGAAGACCTACAACGATCTGGAGCTCATCAAGCAGGCGTTCGCCGGTAAGAAGATCGCCAAGCAGATCGACCGGCTGTTTAACCAGGACCACACCCTGGCTGACACGCTTATTCGCAGGGTCCGCACCGCTGGTATCGACAACCCGCAGAATGAGGGCGGCGAGCCCTCTACCCTCACCGCCGTCTTCATCGGGGCCGCCACCACGACCCCGCTGGAGCCCAAGACCACCTACTACGCCAAGCTGGGCGGAAAGCCTGTGGTGCCCGTGAAGACCGGCACCACACCCCCTGCTGATGACAGAGGCTTCGCCAACCTGTTTAAGGGCGTCACCTTCACAGAGGACTATGTGGACTTCACCGCGAAGATCGACACCAACGGCGTGGTCTTCACGTCCACGACCAGGACCACCGTGTCTGGCTACGATGAGACGGTCGGCCTGTACGCCGATGAGGAGTGCATGGTGAGCCTGGGCCTGACCGGCGCTCAGTTGGTGGTCCACAATGGCCGGGAGGACGTAACAAGGGCGCAGAACCTTGTGGCCGCCATCGAGGCCCTGCGGGACATCGACGACGACTTCTACATCGTCCTCACCGATGTCATCGACGAAGACTGCGTGGACGCCCTCTGCGCGTGGGCAGAGAGCACCGAGCCCACCGAAGCGGCCCTGGGCGCAGGCGTCGAAGATCATCGGAAGTTCTACTTCGGCCAGACCGACAACAAGAACTACAAGAACACCCACGGGCGCAGCGCGGTGATCTATACCGAAAAGCCCCTGGAGGAGTGGGCGGACGCTGCCTGGCTGGGCTGTGTCGGTCCCTTCTGGCCGCAGTCCGTCACCTGGAAGTGGAAGGTCCCCGACGGCCTCACTCCCCCCGATCTGCGCGACAGCGAGCGCGAAATCCTGGAGGAGAATTTCGTCAACTTCTTCACGGTGGAGTACAAGCACGAATATGTCAAGAACGGCATTTGCGGCGACGGCAACTTCATCGACAATGTGCTGGGGGCCGACTATATCACGCAACAGATGAGGGAAAACCTCTATGCCATCTTCCTGGCAAACCCCAAGATCGGCTACACCGACGCAGGCTTCGCCATCGTGGCCTCCGGCGTCTATGCGGCGCTCAACCGGGCCACGGCTCTGTCCATCATTGCCAAGGACCCGGAGAGCAATTCTGGCATCTACACCGTTACCATCCCCAAGCGGGCTGAGGCCACCGATGAGCAGGCCCGGAACCGCATTATGCCCAACATCGAGTGGGAGGCCCAGCTCGAAGGCGCTATTCACAGCGTCAAGGTCCGGGGCGTCCTGCGCGTCACCCTGAACCGGTAAGGAGGTAAATCATGTCTACCAATGCAAACGGCATTGAGGTCGCAACCTACGACCCCCGGAAAGTCAACCTGATTCTCAATGGGAAGGTCATCACCGGCTTTACTTCCGACGGCGTTGTCACCATCACCCGGAACGAGGACATCGTGAGCACCAACGTCGGCGTCAAGGGTGATGTCGCCTACTCCGAGAACGCCAACGAGAGCGGGAACATCGCCTTCACCCTGATGGAATCCTCCAGCTCCCTCCCCTACGTCCGGGAGCTGGCCCTCAAGCGGCGCCCGGTCCAAGTCACCATCACCGACGCCAACGACGTGGGCGCGGTCCAGGTGGCCGAGGAGGACTGCCGCGTCCTCAAGCCCGCAGACGCCACCCGTGGCAAGGAAGTGGGCGGGGAGCAGGTCAACATCTTTGTCCCGTTCCTGAACTTCCGCTAACCAATGTCCTCCAAAAACTGGCCTAAAAAGCCGAAAAGTCTATCTGAAAAGGGGTACAGAAAGTATATGGCTAGAACAAAAGACGTGACCATCAACGGTCAGAAATTCACCCTCCAGAGCGTTTCCCCGTCCTGGTACTACAACTTCAACGATGAGTGCGGCAACACCGGCGGCGGCAAGCGCAAGAGCGTCCAGTACATGGACGGGATGTTCCGCAACTGCGTCATCTCCCCGGCTGAGGTCAAGGCGGATGGTATGGGCTACTTCGACGAAAAGGAAGACCTGAGTACCGCCGAGAAGCTGATCGGAGAGATCGAGCGCTTTCTTCGCGGATGAGCTATCCGTAAAGGCAGCCATCCGCCGGGCCAAGGCCAAGAAGGAATTTTGGTGCATGGTGTGGTCCGGGAACGGTGTCACCTACACCGAGATGATGCAGATGGACCTTGCAGAATACCGCGAGGCGGTCCAAGCGAAGATTCTCTACATTGACGTCTGGAGGCCGGAGGCCAAGAAAAGCAAGAAAAACGGGTAGCTGCCCTACCGGGCGGCTACCCGTTTCCCGTCGAAGGAGGCGAACACAGTGGACGACGCGAGAGAACTTCAATATGGCATCGAGTTTGAAACCAGCGAGGCCGACGGCTCGATAGACCAACTAGGCGAGGGCCTGGACCGCCTGGAGCAGCGAATAGGCGCTGCTGAGATGGGAGCTCAGAGGATGGGCGCGGGCGTCGTCTCTGCCTGCGACAGCGGGGCGGCCGGAGCTGACCGCTTCACCGGGGCCGTGGACCGCACCAGCGGGGCCATGGAGGACATGGCTGACACAACCAGGACGGCGGCGGACACGACCCGCCAATTTGGGGGCGGCCTGGACGACGCCGAAGAAGATGCTGAGGCCCTGCGGGCCAAGATCAGGGAAACAGCGGAGGGAGCCGAGGACCTGGGCGCTGCCTTCCGAGAAACCATAGCCGACGGGCTGGAGGCCGGGCAGAGCGTCGCCAAGAGCTTCGGCACCGGCCTGACCGGGGCGATAGACTTCTCCCGGAACAAGGTCAAGACCTTCGTGAACGATACGGTCAAGGGCGCTCAGAACATCGCAACGAAGTTTAAGCACCCCATCCAGACAATCCGCACCGGGCTTGTAAAAGCCCTGCGGGGCGCTCAGGACAGCACCGAGGACCTGGGCGACGCCGCAGAGGATACGGAGGACGACCTCAGAGAAATGGGAGACGCCGGAGAGGAGGCGGGGGGCCAAGTCTCTGAGGCCATCAAGAGCGTGGTCGCTTCCTTCATCGGTCTGGAGGCCATCAAGCAGGGAATCGAGCTGCTAAAGCAATTCGGAGCCTCTGCCATAGAAGCCTACTCCGCCACGGAAACAACCTCCAAGCAATTCGACGCCCTGTTTTCCACGTCCGCCGCTGAGTGGGTGGAAAACTACTCTGACGCGGTACACCGGAGCACCAGCGAGGTCAAGAGCTTCATGGTGCAAAACAAGGCCATGTACCAGGAGATGGGGATAACAGGGCAGGCGGCGGAGGAGCTATCCACCCTCACCACGTCCCTGGCCTACGACTTCGGTAACGCCTTCTCCATGGACGATGCTGAGGCCCTGGGGCTGGTCCAGAGCGCCATCCAGGGCGACACGGCGGCCCTCAATGCCTACGGTATCTCCCTGGATGAGACGGCCCTCAAGCAGAGTGCAGCGGCCCTGGGGCTGAGTGATAACATCGACGCGCTGGATGATGCTGCTATGGCTCAGGTACGGCTAAACGCCATCCTGGAGCAGAGCGGGGCCATCCAGGAGGCCGCTATCAAGCAGACCGGCGGGCTCACCAACAGCGTAAAAAGCCTTAACGGCGTGTGGTCCAATTTCCTGACATCTGCGGGCAGCAAATTTGCGCCCGCCATCGAGGGCGTCATAGGCGCCGTCCTGGACGACTGGCCCACCATCGAGCCCATGCTCCTGTCCTTCGTCGATGTGCTGGCGGACGGGATAGGCGGAGTAGCACCGACCTTGATCGAGCTGGCCCAAAACCTGATTCCGTCTGTCACATCTGTCCTGGGGACGCTGGTGGGCGCAGCAGGCCCCGTCTTCGACGTGTTTACCGACATAGCGAGCTCCGCCCTGCCACCCCTGGTCGAAATCGTCGAAAGCCTCGTTTCCTACGTCCTTCCGCCGTTTTTGTCCACCCTGGAGACGCTGAACACCAACGTGATTCAGCCGCTCATCCCCGTAATTCAGCAGATCGCATCCCAGGTACTTCCCGTGTTCGGCCAAGCCTTCTCTGCTGCCGGTCAGATCATAGGCCAGATAGCAACGTCTATTATCCCGCCCCTGACCCAAATTTTAGGGGTGCTCATTCAGGCGATTCAGCCCATCATTTCTGCGGTCCAGAGCTTCATCTCTGCGCTGCTGCCGCCCTTGATGTCCCTGATCTCCACCGCTGGAAAATTGCTTTCCGGCGTCATACTCCCCGCCGTGAGCGCCCTTTCCCCCGTCCTGAGCGTGGTAGGCGATATTTTAGGCGTGATCGGCGATGTCCTGGGCAAGGTAGTCGGCTGGCTGGCAGACGGCGCGAGCAAGGTCGTGGACTTCTTCACGGGCCTGTTCGGGGGCGCGAAAGAAAGCAGCGCCGCCGTGGAGGAACTGGGCAACAGCGTCACGGACCTGGGAGCTGCCACCGAGAGCGTCCAGTCCCCGCAAATCGAGATACCCACGCCGGAGGTCCCGGAAATCCCGGCAATCACCGTTCCGGTGGAGACATCCACCTTTGAGCTGCCGGACTTCTCCGCAGAGATTACCCCCCTGGACCTCCCCATCACAGCAGAGGTCCCGGAGATCGTCCCGCCTGCGGTGGAGGCCGTCAACATCCCTGTTACCGTTGAGCCCCCGGTCATCCCCGAGCCGGAAGTCCCGACGGTCGAGCTGCCCGTCACCGTCCAGAAGCCGGTCATTCCTGAGCCGGACATTGAGCCGGTGAAGCTACCCGTGGAGGCGGAGAAGCCCGACATCCCGGCCCCGGACATCCCCGACGTCTTTGTGCCTGTCACGGCGGACAAGCCCGTAATACCGGAAGTGGAGCCTGTTCCAATCGTGGTCCCCGTGACAGCAGAGAAGCCCATAGTCCCGGAGCCTGACGTCTCCCCTGTCGTTGTCCCGGTCACGGCTGAGAAACCGGTCATCCCGGAGCCGGACGTATCCCCGGTCACAATCCCGGTCAATCTGGAGCTGTCCGATCTGGACATCCCGACGCTGGAGCCCATCACGCTCCCGGTAAATGTGGAAAAGCCCGTTATACCGGAGCCAGAGATCGTGATGATCGTCATTCCCGTATCGGTCCAGAAGCCGGTCATCCCGGAGCCCGAGCCCCCGGCCATGCCCACCTTGACCCTGGGGCCGGTAAATACCGCGCCGTTCGATCAGTCCATCACAAAATCCATGCAGGACGCGGACGCTGCTGGGCAGGCATCCGCCAAGGCGCTCCAGACCTTCTACGGGAGCGCCTTGGACAACATCGGGACGGCGGCCTCCAGCACCTTCGCCCGGGCCGCTGCTGATGCAGAAAATAGCTGGTCCCGCATGGTGGACGCCGCCCGGGAGGGAGCCCGGAACATCGTTTCCAGTTTCCAGGACATCAGCGCTGCTGCCAACAAGGCGGGCAACACCAAGCTGACCATATCCTCTGCTAGCATCCCGAGCCATGCAAGCGGGACCCCCTCCTTCGAGGGAGGCTGGACCCGAATGAATGAGGAGGGAGGCGAGCTGGCCTACCTGCCCAGCGGGACGGCCATCATCCCTGCGGACCAGACGGAGAAGATCATCAACGATTCCACCACCAACAACAGCGCGGTGGAGTATACGGACAGCTCCATCTTCTCCCCCCAGCTCAGTATCGTTGTGGGCGAGGGCGGCGGCCCCATTGATGAGGAAGCCCTCCTAGCCCGCATCCGCGACCAGATGGAGCAATTCTGGCGTGAGAAGAAAGAGGAAGAATACCACAAACGGGCCCTGCAAGGGGCTCACGCACGATAGGAGGGACCACCTATGGCCTATATCCTCACCGGGAAGAAATGCGGCGTGGTCCGCCTGGACCCCAAGCAGACCGGCATCGTCACGGCGGAGAGCGCTTCCTACTCCAGCAAGGCGACATCCAACCCCATCGAGAACGGGAGCGACATCAACGATCACGTCGTCACGGACCCGGTAAAGTATACCCTCACCGGCGTCACCATCGGCGGGGACGCTGCTGCTGCCACCCTGCGGAAGATGTGGAAGGAGCGCGACATCCTGGACTACATAGGCCGGGGGCGCGTGTCGTCCTGCGTGATTACCAGCTTGAAGCAGGACATTTCCTCGAAGAACAAAACCGGCGTTGGTTTTACCATCCAGCTCCAGGTCGTCAACATCACATCCGCCGGTTACGTCGCTTCCGGCGAACAGCTCATGAGTATGCAGGACGCCGACACCGGCGAGAACGCCGCTCCCATGAACAGCACCGCCCAGTCCAGCGGCACCAACCAGAAAAAGGCCACGACGGCTGATGGGCTGAAAACCACGACGGCCCAGTCCATCAGCTCCAGTGCCTATGCCCAGTACGTCCAGAGCTACGCATCCAAACCAGACAGCAGCGGTGGACCTTCCTCCCGTAGGCAGGCATCCTTTAGCGCGGCATAAGGGGGTGGGAATCCGTGGACGGACGCGAATTGATTGACCTGAGCAACACCGTGGAGTACATCGCTATCGACACGTCGAAGGTCCCCTACAACTTCTCCGTGAAGCTGGAGGACCGGACCTACACCTTCTGCATCCGCTATAACCCGTGGGGCGGCTTCTTTACCGCGGACCTTTCCATCACCGCCACGGGGGAGATGCTGGTGTATGGGGATGTTATCCGGTACGGTCGGCCTATGTTCAATTCCGTGGAGGATGAGCGCTTCCCCATCCCCGTCATCATCCCGCTGTGCCTGTCCGGCGACGACATCCATGAGATCACCTGGGACAACTTTGGGAAGCAGGTCCGCCTTTACCTCTACGAAAGGCGGGTTGCCTCATGACGTTTTGGGACCGCGCCGCCACCTTGCAGATCGGGCCGAAGCTCTACGACCTCTCAAAACTCTACTTCACCTTTGACGTCCCGTTTGTTGATTCTGAGGAGCTGAACACGGCCAAGATCACGGCCCACAACCTGTCCAAGGCGACCCGGAGTGAGATCAAGAAGGGCATGGTCGTTATCATCAACGCCGGGTATGTGGGGGACCTAGGCTGCATTTTCGTTGGGAAAGTCTCCCGCTGTGTCTCCAAGCAGCAGGGGACGGAGTGGATGACCACCATCACGGCTGCAACGGCCCTGGATGAGTGGCTGACCTCAGAGGTAAACAAGACCTACGCCGCCGGGAGTAAAGCCAGCGCCATCCTGAAAGACCTGCTGAACATTTTCGGCGTGGAAATCGGGACCTTTGAGCTGGTGGTGGACAAGGACTACCCCCGGGGGAAGGTCTGCAAGGGCAAGGTCAAGGACGTCGTGCGAGAGATCGCAACCCTTGACTGCAAGAGCCGCTTCCTCATCCGCAACGGGACCATCATCATCAACGACCCCACCAAGGGGCAGAACATGGGCTACCTGCTGTCAGCAAACACCGGGCTGCTGAAAGCCACGGATGAGATGGAGGACACGGAGCCCGTCACCAACCAGACCACCATCGACGACGGCGGGGAAGCTGAGGAACAGACCTATACCAGGCGCTGCCTTCTCAACTACCATCTGGCCGCTGCTGATGTGGTCACAATTCAGGAAAGAATCCTGAACGGCGCCTTCCTCATCAAGGCTGGGCGGCACATCGGGAACCCAACCGGGGACTGGGTTACAGAAATCGAGGTAAAGCCGGTATGAGCAGAGAGAGCTACAACGTAGACAACCGAGAGCAAAAATCCCTTCTGGAGGGCGTCCGAGTGTCCGCCCTCTGCAAAGTTACCAAGTTTGACGCATCCACCATGACGGTGGATGTCCAGCCCCTCTCCAAGGCCCTAGACGGCGGCGTATACCGGACGCCGCCCCCGGTGCTGGGCGTCCCTGTTGCCATGATACGGGGCGGGGGCTTCTTCCTTCGCCCCTGGTACAAGTCCGGGGATGTGGGCGTCATCGTCTATGCGGACCACGACATTGACCGCATAGCCGAAGCAGGCCAGGAGTGCCAGCCGAACACGGAGCGCAACCACGGGGATGAGGACGGCATCTTTGTCGGAGCCTTTATCCCCAAGAGTAACCCCATTTCCGGCGTCCCCGACGACACGCTGGTCATGTCCACCGAAGGCGGGAGCGTCTACATCGCCCTCCACCATGACCACATCGAGATCAAGGGGGACATCAAGCACACCGGCAACATCGAGCAGACCGGCAACAAGAAACAGACCGGCCGGACCGATGTGACTGAGGATGTCACCGCCGCCGGGATAAGCCTGGTACACCACACCCACACCGGCGACAGCGGAGGGTCTACCTCTCAGCCGCATTAAGGGGGCAGCTATGGCAAAGATAACTGTTTTGAAACTGGACCCGGAGAGCCGGGACCTCTGCTTCGACACCGACGGCATTATGGACCACTTGGAAGACGCTGAGGCCATAGCGCAGAACATCCGCAACAACCTGAACACCTGGAAGGGCGAATTTGAGCTTGACACCTCCCACGGAACGGAGTGGGAGCGCATCGCGGGGCAGCACTCCTCCGGCATCGAGGATGAGGCCGACGACGTGCTCAGGGCCTCCATATTCCAGGAGCCCTATGTCCGGGAGATCGAAAGCCTCACCCCCCTTGTGGACGGGCGCGTGATCGGGGCGGAGTTCTACGGCACATTGTATGACGGCTCTACCGTCAGAGTGGAGGCGAAAAGCGAATGAATGAAAAAGGCTGGGGCCTGACCTCCCTAGGCTTCCGCAGGCCGACCTATGTAGAGCTGCTGGATGCCCTGGAGTACAAGGCCCGGGAGCAGTTCGGAAGCACCGCAAATTTGACGGTCAGGAGCCCGTTGGGCCTGTTCCTGCGGATTTACGCATGGATGCTCAACATCCTGTTCTCCGTTCTGGAGGACGTTTACAACAGCCGTTTTGTGGACACCGCCGTCGGAACGTCTCTGCTGAACCTGGGCCGGGCAATCGGCCTCCGGGTCCTCCCGGCTCAGAAGGCGACCGGCTACCTCACCGTCACTGGGCCACCCGGGACCCTGATACCGGCGGGCTGGCTGGCTGAGACTGCTGCCGGTATCCAATTCTACGCCGTCACCGATACCGAGATCAAAGCGGACGGGACGGCGCTCATCCCCGCCATGGCCGTGGAGAAGGGCCCGACCGGCAACGTCGAGGCCGGAACCGTGACCACGATCACCAACCCTGGCGCCGTCGCTGGCCTGGAGGCCGTCACGAACCTTAAACCCTTCACCGGGGGCAGGGAGCGCGAAACGGATGAGGAATACCGGGACCGCTACTATATCTCCGTGGACTACGCTGGGGGTGTCAATGCGGACGCCATCCGGGCCGCGTTGCTCCAGGAGGTCGAGGGCATCATGGAGGCCAAGGTCTTCGAGAATGACACCGACTTCGAGGACGAACACGGCCTTCCCCCTCACTCCATCGAGGCCGTCGTCTACGGAGGCTTAGAGAGCGACATCGCCAAGGTGATCTATGACAAGTTGGGGACCGGCATCCAGACCAAGGGCGACATCGTGGTCCCCATTATCACCCTGAGCGGAAACACCAAGAACATCCGCTTCAACCGCCCGCACCCCGTCCCCGTCTACGTCCAGATCACCAACCTGTCCACAGGCAGCAATTTCCCCCGCGATGGGCATGACCGGCTGATCGCTGCTGTCGTGCAGTACATCGGCAGCAGGGAGAGCGGCGGCGTGGGCGTCGGTGAAACCCTGTACCACCAGAAGCTCCCGGCGGTCCTCTATTCCGTCCCGGGCGTCCTGGACTTCGACATCTTCCTTGGGACAGACCCGGCCAACCTCCAGATGGAGAACATCCAGGTTGACAGCCGGAGCAAGGTCGTCACGGATGAGGGGATGGTGAGCATCGTTGAGTAAGTACGGCTTTTGGGGCCGGATGCTGGAGATGCTTACCAGCGCCTACATCCGGTCCGACATCCGCAACGCCAAAAAGGGGCTGCCCCCGGAAACCAACATAGGCCGCCTGTTCTACCTCATCGCAGACGGCTTTGAGGTCGTCTTTGAGAACGCCCAGCGCGTGAAGGAATGGGACGACCTAGACAATGCCCAGGGGGCGGTCCTGGACCGCTACGGGGCAAACTTCGGCGTTGCCCGGGGCGCTGCCAGCGATGCTCTGTACCGCATCTTTATCAAGATCAAGATGATCGCCCAGCTATCCGGCGGCGACAACGACGCCATCATAAACGCTGCTGCGGAGCTGCTGGGGGTGGAATATTCCGACATCCTGCTGGAGGATGTCTACCCGGCCAAAATCGCCCTGTATGTAGATCAGGACCTCTTGAGCGAGGAACGGCTAGACCTCATCGAGCAAATCGCCTACGCAATCAAACGGGCCATCCTCGCTGGCGTTGGCCTGCGCCTATACCTGCGTACATACCGAACCTACCGCTTTGACCTGCCCGTTTCGCACGGTGGAGCTATCGGAACTTTTTACATGTACCAGCCCATCGGCAAGGACCGGGAGCACACCTGGAACATGGGTGTGGGTCATGCCGGTTTCGAGCAAATCGCATTTGAGGCTACACCCATTGCCGGTGAGAATCGAGAGCACACTTGGGACATGAGCGTTGGACATTCCGGCGCCGTGCAGGCCCTCTTTGAGCCCCCGCCTGTTGTCTATGATGATAAGACGTTCCGTGGGGCCGTTTCCGTGGCGCACGGCGGCTTTTTGCCGCCTACCGTGGCAGGAACACCACCCGATGCCCACAAGGCTGCCATGGGCCGCAGAAACGCGCACGGCGGGGCCTATATGCACAGCCACATCAAACCTAAGCGAATTGACTAAAAGGAGGAATACCCGTGTCCAAAATTGAAGACGGCTGCTACGGCAGCCTCAAAGGTATTGCCCTCATTGCCAAGGTCCTAGCGGGCAGGTGCCGGATGCACTACACCCGTGTGGCTGCTGGCAAGGGGATGATACCGGAAGACCTGACGCCCAAGACCCTGGAGAAACCGCCGGAGTATGTGATGGACGCGATCATCAGCGCCGTAACAAATCCGGTGGATGGTGAATGCCAAGTGTCAGTGCAAATCAACAGCGCCAATGTGGAGAATGGATTTTACTGCACCTGGCTAATCCTCTATGCGGAGGACCCGGACGAAGGTGAGGTCCCGTTCACAGCCCTTTGCCTGGAAAATGAACCGGAGTGGATTCGGCCCTCTAGTTCTATTGTGGGAAAGCTGGCCCACTTCGACATCATCGCTGCCGTGGGCGATGTGGACAACGTGACGGCTACCATAGACCCGGACGCCATCGTTACCTACGCCGTAGTAAAGCAGCTCATCAAAGACGCGACTGCCGTGCTCGAAATCACCGTTCCGAAAGACGGCTGGACGGACAATGCAGAGGGCGGTCCCGGCCTCCGGGTAGACATCCCCATTAGCGGCGTTACAGATGCTATGCAGCCGCACCTAAGCATCCACCCTGCGTATCTCGGCGCGGCGGAGAACTGCGGTTTTTCCACCGCGTCCCGGACGCTTGACGGAGCGTTGCGTGTCTATGCGCAGGCCGCACCGGCAGAGGAGATGTCCGCCACGCTCACGCTGCTTTGCGCTACGTCCGGCAAAGCCGGTGGAGGCATTGTCTCCGGCGGCGGAGGTAGCGCTGTACCCGAAAATATCGGCAAAGGGCTCACATACACCCCGGACGGCAGGCTGTCCGTGAAAATCGGCGACGGCCTCGCATTTGACGAAAGCGATGCCGTAGCAGTAGACGGCTCCGCCCTGTCGGAGGAAGCGGCAGCGGCATTGACCGATGCCCTGACCGAAAGCGATGAAAACGCCGCCAAAATGATTGATGAGGTCTACAGGTAAGCCCGCAGACCCCATTTTTTTACTGTGTTCACCGGGTCTTGCTACCCGTTGAATAAATAATTTTTTACAGGAGGAAACCAAAATGGCTGAAACCAACACCTACGACACCAACAAGGCAGGAAAACTCGGCGCACTCAAAATCCTGGCTCAGCGGACGGACGCCCGCCTGGACAAGGTGGAGACGGGCCTGTCCACCCTGACCGGCAGTGACACCGGCAAGTCCGCCCGCGCCATCGCTGCGGAGGAGCTTGCCAAGCAGCTCATCCCCGAGAACGCCAAGGAGTCCATGGATACGCTGGAGGAGCTTGCCGCATGGATTCAGGCCCACCCCGATGATGCCAGCGCCATCAACCAGAGTATCACCGAGCTGAAGGCCCTGATTGGCACCCTGCCCGAGGGCGCAACCGCTACTACGGTTATCGCCTATATCACCGAGGCCATCACTGCGGCCCACAGCAACAAGACCGTCCTGGACGGCATCACCGCCGAGAAGGTCGCCGAGTGGGACGGCAAGGCCAGCACCTCCACGGCTACCGCTACCACCGCTGGCCTCATGTCCGCTGCGGACAAGACCAAGCTGGACGGCATCGACTTCTCCACCGATGCGGAGGTCAACGCCATGCTGGATGAGGTTTACGGACCTGCCCAGGCATAAGAACCACCCCACACAATGAGGCGGGCGCGGGCCGAGAAATCGGCCCGCGCTTCTATCGAAAGCAGGTGATTTTTTGAGCAAGGCATCCACCCTGGGCCAGCTTAAAGCCTCATCTTTGCGGGGCAAGGGCTATGCCATTAAATTGTTCGAGGAGGTAGTGCAGGCAGCAGAGCAAGATGTGGAGGCCCTGGACGAAAAGAAGGTAGACAAGGCGGACATTGACACCATCATCCACAGCCTACACGCCGCGATTTTTTCCGGGGAAGTCCCGGCGGCGCTCTACAGCAGCAGCGGAGCCGCCATGACAACGGACAGCGGCATGGAGATTTACGCAATCAAGAAGTTTCAGACGGAAGGAGGCGGAGCGTAATGTGGGGTTCGACAAACGCACCGGGAGTTACCGGGCAGCTGGCCCGTGAGATTATGACGGGTGAAGTAAACACGCCGCTCACAAACGCGGCGGGGGTGTCGCTCTGCACCGCCAGCGGAGAGCCGCTGACAGCCCGTCAGACGCTCCAAAGGGATGAGCACACCGCTGACATTCCGGCGGCGCTATGGCCGCTGATTTACCACGCAATCGCGGCAGAGGGCGCGGACATCGAACGCCGGGTAGTGGACAGCATCATGGGCGCACTGATGGCCGGGAGGATTTCGGCCACGCTTGCGAATCGCTCCGGCGCGGCGCTCGCCACCCGGAGAGGCGAAACCATCACGGCACACCAGTTTTTGAACGCATGACCGCAAGCAATATTGCGGCACGATAACAAAGGAGGAAAACACTATGAGCATCCAAACAAACGAACTCCAGAAAGCCGCCTCCGTGCTGGGCACGGACAGCATCCTCGCCGACCTGGACGCGCAGGGCACCGTGCGGGTGCCGTTTGACGTGGCTACCGAGTTTTTCAAGAACACCTTCCTCTCCGGGGGCGTTCCCTACGGCAAGGAGCTGACCGAGAGCTGGGCCACTTTGCAGGCCCGCATCAAGGCGGGCAACCTGTCCGGCATCCACGTCGGCGACTTCAAGACCATCACCCTGACCACGGGTGAGGTTGTCGTCATGGAAGTGGCTGGCCCCGACCAGTATTACCGCTGTGGCTATCCGACGGAAATCGGCCATCACGTCGATTTTATCTCCCGTGACTGTCTGGCAGGCACGAAACTGTTCAACGACACCAACACCAACAACGGAACGGCTGCGGAGCCGAACCCGTGGCGGGCCTCCAAGCTGTTCCAGACGCTGAACGACGAGACCTCCGGCGTGTTTGCCACCCTCCCCGCCGACCTCAAGCCCTGCATCATTGAGAAAATCGCCCTTTTGGAGCATCGCTATTCTGATGCTGGTGCCCTCGATAGCGATACAGGATGGGATTGGAACACCATGGGCAAGCTGTGGGTGCCCACCGAGGTTGAGGTATTCGGCAACACCTTCTGGTCTGACGGCGACGCAGGCTGGACGGGCGGCGGCGGCTGCAACCTCCAGTACCCCATCTTCATCGGCGGCGCAAAGCACATCATCAAGGGCGCGGGAAACGGCGGTGGTCGCTGCTCCTGGTGGGAGGCGACTGCTCACCGGCAGTCCTCCACTCACGTGTGCGTTGTCGCCCACAACGGCGACGCCATCTACGCCTGGGCGACGCACCCGTACATCTACGCGCCGCTGTGCTTCCGTATCGGTTAATCTACACAGGAAAGCCAAAAGAGAGGCACAACGTAAGGCCCCGTCCCCCTTGTGGGGCGGGGCCGATAGTTTAGGAGGAGCTTTCGTATGTCGGTGTTAAAAAATAAGCGCAGCGAAAGCCAACTGGAATTTTACCATACGGCCACGCTGATACGGACGGAGCTGACCCGCTTTGTAATGAACGAGAAGATCGTGC
>CATJRT010000407.1 GCA_949742895.1 uncultured Eubacteriales bacterium
ACGGCAGGGGTCCCAGATTTCCTGGGCGGTAAAGCGCTCCTCCCGCAGAACGATGTTGCTACGGATGGTACCAGAAAACAGAAACACATCTTGGAGCATCTGCCCGAAATGGCGGCGCAGGGAGGAAATTTTGATGCACTGGATGTCGATGCCATCAATCAGAATCCGGCCCCGCTGTATATCGTAGTTCCGGCAGATCAGAGACAGGATGGTAGTCTTGCCCGAGCCGGTAGCCCCCACAAAGGCCACGGTCTGCCGCGGCTCCACATGGAAGGACACCCCCTTAAGCACCCACTCCCCCGGCTCATAGGCGAACCAAACGTCCTCAAATTCAATCTCGCCGCGAAGCCCTTCCAGCTCAATGGCGTCCGGAGCGTCCACCACCTCCGGCTCCATGTCCAGCACGGTGAATATTTTCTCCGCCGAGGCAAAGGCGGACTGGAGCTGGTTGAACTGCTCAGCCAGGGTCTGGATTGGGTTAAAAAACTTGGAAATATAGAGGTAAAATGACACAATGGTGCCACTGGTCATGGCCTGACCCAGGAACACGGTGTCTTGGATATAGCCCTTGCCACCCAGATAGAACAGGCACAGGACAGAGGAGATATAAAGCATATACACCAAGGGCTGAAAGATGCCGAATACCATGATTTGGCGCTGCTTGGCCTGCTTCAGCCCCTCGCTCTTAGCCAGGAAGTCAGCCATTTTCCGCTCCTCCTGGTTGAATATCTGGGTGATCTTGATGCCGGACAGGTTTTCTGACAGAAAGGTATTGATATCAGTGGTGCGGTCCTTGACCACCCGATGGACCTTCCGGGTAAAGCGGCGGAAAATCACGGTAAACAGCAGCAAAACGGGCAGAAAGCACAGGACCATCAGCGTCAGGGCGTAGTTCAGCACCAGCATGGCCACCAGCACACCCACCACCACAAAGACATTGCGGAGCATATTCACCAAGATATTGGTGAACATCAGGGAGATGGTATTGGTATCGTTTGTGACCCGGGTAACCAGCTTGCCCACGGGGATCTTGTTGAGCTGGTCGTGGGAAAGGCTCTCAATGTGGGTGAACAGGTCCTGCCGCAGGGCGGAGAGGATCTTCTGCCCGATTTTTTGCAGGATCATGGACTGGAAATAGGTGCTCACCACGAAAACGGCCAGGGTGCACCCGTACAGCGCCACCCAACGCAGCAGGACTGAGACCTCAAACCGGTCCTTCACCAGTTCCTCCACCCGGCCAATAATCAGGGGTGAGGCCAGGTCGCTGACCAAAGAGGCCAGCATGACAGCAAGCACCAGGATGAACTGCTTTTTGTAGGGGGCGGCGTATCTCATCAGCCGCCGGATAATCTCCCCGTCAGGTAGGTTGCGGTCATATTCCGGCGCGGTTTTGGCACGCTTGTCCCGCAGCCAGACCGCCAGAAAAACGAGGGAAAAGGCCCCCGCTAACGCGCCCACAAACAGAAGCGGAAAATATTCACGCATTGTGTTTAGCCCCCTCCTCCTCCAGCTTTTGCAGCTCCACCATATGGTGGTACGCCGGGCAGGTGTCGTACAGCTCTGTATGGGTCCCGATGGCAGTGACCCTCCCATTCTCCAGAAAAATGATCCGGTCCATCTGCTCCACGGTGGAAATGCGGTGGGCAATCAGGATGGTGGTGCGGCCCTGCCTGGTCTGCCGCAGGTTGTCCAGTATGGCCCGCTCGGTCTGGGTGTCCACGGCGGACACGGAATCATCCAAAATCAGGATGGGCGCATCTTTAATCAGCGCCCGGGCAATGGAAATGCGCTGCTTCTGTCCACCGGATACAGTGACCCCACGCTCCCCAAGCACCGTGTTGTAGCCCAGGGGAAAATCCCGGATATCCCGGTCCACTCCGGCCAGGGCTGCGGCGCGGGCCACCCGCCGCTGGTCGGGGGCGGTGTGGGTGAAGTCGATGTTACGGGAGATGGCGTCGCTGAACAGGAAATTGTCCTGGGGGACGTAGGCGGCGGCCTGACGCACCTCCCGGATGGGGACGGCGTTCACGTCGCGGCCGTCGATGAACACAGCGCCGTCGGGCACGTTACAGGTGCGCAGGATCAGGTCCACCACTGTGGTCTTGCCCGATCCGGTGCGGCCCACCAGCCCAATATTCTCCCCAGCATGGATGGTAAAGGACACATCCTGAAGGGCATCGTACTCTCCGTCGGGGTAGCGAAAGGTAAGATGGCGGAATTCCACGTCTCCTTTCACCGGACCCAGCGGAGTCACATCTGGGTGGTCGGCCACATTCCGGGGTGCGTCCAGCAGGGCGCCGATGCGATTCAGGGATGCCCGGCCCCGGCTGGTCATGTCGATCAGCTCGGAGATGGCCATGATGGGCCAGACCACAGCGGTAAAATAGCCGATGAACTCCATCAGCTCCCCGGCATTGAAGTCACCCTTCCACACCAGATAGCCGCCATAGCCCAGGATAATGCAGATCACTGATTCCACAAACAGGTTTACCAAGATGCGCAGTAGCACAGAGGAACGGGTGAAATTCACATTAGCGTCTTCGTTTTCCCGGTTCAAGGCCTGGAAGGCCATCAGCTCACGGGCCTCCTTGACAAACGCCTTGATGACGGCAATTCCGGAAAAGCTCTCCTGGGAAAAGTCGGATAGCTTGGAAAACGCCTCCTGCCGGATGTCCCACTTCTTCATCATGTACTTGCCCACCACCGCACTGGATGCCAGAAGCAAAGCCATGGGGATCATGGCCAGTCCAGTCATCAGGGGGTCCATGGTCCACATATGCCACACGGACAGGCTTCCCAGCAGCAATGCGTCAAAGAACATGAGGAAACCCGAACCGTAGCAGTCCTGTACTGTCTCCAGGTCGTTGGTGAACAGGCTCATCAGTCCACCCACCTTGTTTTCCTGGTAAAACTGCCGGTCCAGATCCTTGGCGTGGTCAAACATTTCGTTGCGCAGGCCTGTTTCCACCTTGATGGCTGAACCGAAGATGCAGATACGCCACAAAAACCGACCAAACACCATAGCCACCACAATCCACACCATTGGCAAGCAAATACGGTCCAGGAGGAAATCCATGTCGAAGGGAACCGCCGCGCCATCCACCATAACATAGCCCTGGTTCACCCCATTGATGACCTGCTGATAGAGGTTGGGGATGACAAGCTGCATATAGTCTACCAACAGCAGCGCAGCCA
>CATJRT010000408.1 GCA_949742895.1 uncultured Eubacteriales bacterium
ACTACTGCCACCCATATACCTCCTGCGAACGTGGGAGCAACGAGCGCAACAACCGCATCATCCGCCGCTTCTTCCCCAAGGGCAAGTCCCTGCGCAAAGTTACGCAGGCAGACTGCGACCATGCTACTGCCGAGATGAACGGATATGCCCCGCAAGATTCTCGGCTATGCCACTGCACGGGAGCCTGAAAAGCTCCAATCCTCACCCTCTTAAAAATTTTTCGTATTTTTGTTCGTTTGCACTTGACAATCTTCGCGGGGGCTTTTCCACGCCGATTATTTTGCCGGCCCGTCCTCCGTGCCTGGAAGCTGATCTAGCCTCTGCGGCGCGTCCTCATCGAACATGGCAAACAGATCCTCCTCCACCAACACCGGGCGGCGGCGCTTTACCAGAGAGGTAAAGATGGGATAGAGCACAATGGCAATCAGGCCCCCAGAAAACCCGTTGTTGTAAAGGTTCATACCCTCCAGCGGCAGGCCCGCCTGGAGCACCACCGACGAATGAATCAGTCCTGCCAGCCCCCCGAAGGGCCAGCCGAAAACCCCTGCAAAAGGGGCCAGCGTGGTGCCGAACAGCCCCGCCAATTGCAGTGAGCTGCTGTTGGGATCCACGTGGTTGGTCAGGCTACCCAGCAGTACCCCCGTCATTACGGGGACGATGTTGAAGGCGTGCTTGCCGTAGGCGGAAAAGCCGATGACGGTGAAGATGCCGCCAATGGTGGCACCGTTCAAATCGCCGCCGGAGAGCACAATGTAGAACGCGGCAATTAACCCGTTTACCCCCATGTTCACCAGCACCGGTCCGGCGGAAAAGGTACGTATATAGTCACTGGGAGCACGGCCAGAGGTGTGCAGCAGCATCCAGTACTTTTTCAGCACCCGCTTCGGTCCCTGTGCCAGTCCCGCCAGCAGGAACGTCCCGCACAGTGCTGCCAGCGCCGCGCCCAATAGCAGGTTATTGCCGGTAGACCAGTGATGGGCGGACTCCGGGCTCAGGCCAAATGCCTTGAAGGCGGGCACCAGCATCATGGCCATCAGGCCGCAGGAGAAGCCCAGACTGTAGAGGTTCATGCCATTCTGCACCCGGTGGGCGTGTTCCGCTACTGGGGGGATGAGAAAACCAATCAGCAGCCCCATACCAATGCCCAGCCAGGGGCTGAACCGCACCGCCATAAAGCTCACCACCGGGGCCAAGGCAGTGGTGCGCAGAGCCAGGTTAACGTGGTGGGCAAAGCTCTCCCGTTTCAGCAAAGCATAGAGGGCAGTACCGATCATAATAGGCCAAATGTTGACGATATTTTTGCCGAACAGGGCAAAACCCGACATCAGCCCGACCGTTACAATGGTAGCGCCGTTCAGCGGGTCCTTCACCAGCCAGAGAATAGCCACGCTGATGAGAGTCACCAGTCCTGCGTTGACAAAGGCAGCGCCCATACCGGCCAAAGCGATGTAGTCGGTGACAAGGACATCCTCGTGGGTGGCAATGGTATGCAACCCACGGAGTATGCCGGCAGGGGTGTCCTGGACAAATCCAAACATCACCAGCAAAAGGCCGAACAGGGCGCTGGCAGGCAACATAGGACTGTTGCGGCGCGGAGCAGACAAATGGGACATGGCAGTCACCCTCCCGGGGCGGTATTTGTCTATAATAATACACAATTCAGGGCGAGGTGTAAAGGGAATTCGGTCAAAACGTCTAAATAACCTGCATTTTTCAGAACCCCACCAGCGGGGCCTCGCCGGTGTCCTCCCCCGGCTCAATGGCGCGGATGATTACGTCGTAGCCGTAATCGCCATTCACCTGCACCGTCACCCGGTCACCCACCTTCCGGCCCAGCACTGCCCGGCCTACCGGGGATTCCTTGCTCACCCGGCCCTTCAAAGCGTCCTGCCGCATGGTGGTGACAATCTGGCAGATGATTTCCTCATCATCCTCCTCCACATAGAGTGTCACCTTATCGTACAGCCCCACCGTCCCATCGGCAGAGGTATCTGAGATGATTACAGCGGTCTTAATCATGCTTTCCAGGTAACGGCACCGGCTGTCATTGCGATTTTTTTCCTTTTTGGCGGCTTTGTATTCAAAGTTTTCGCTCAGGTCGCCAAAGGCTCGTGCTTCCTTCACCGCCTGGATGAGCTGAGGACGCAGGACGGTGCGCCGGTGCTCCAGCTCCTGGCGCATTAGTTCAATGTCTTTTTTTGTCAATTCGTTGTGCATAAACGGTCACTCCTTTGGACGCATCATATAGAGAATAGTGACGCAGTTCGCCTCGCTTTAAGGCGCGGCGCTCCGCATCTGTCATGGCAGTACCCGCCCCCAATCGCATTTTCTACAGGATAGCACAAAACGCCGCTTATTTCCATAGGCTTTTTCTTTTTACAGCTTTCCGCATTCAGGGCTATTATGCCTCAATCTGAGGTGCGTTTTTGGTGGAACATATGCGCCAAAGCCGCTTTGGGCATTAAGGCGCTCTTGCAATAGGGAGTTCAGTTTATAAGTAGCCTTGGGAGTTGGTGTGTCTTTGGCCTGGATGCTGGAATAGATTATCCATACCATATTCTGAGCTTGATAGCCTGCTTCATGCGCTTGATCAGGCCAATATCTTTTACGGTGTTTAACTCGGCCTGAAGCTTGATATCTTTGTCATTACCTCAGTAAGGTGAAGGCCCTATAGACTGGATTCACATTTGCCTGCACTAAATGTATTACTTTCGTGTGCCCTTAGTATAGATGTTTAAAGCAACACCGTTGGTGGAGCGGCAAAAAAGATTTGACAGGGAAGGAGTCTTGTGATATCATCCTGTCAATGCGAGGATGAGGATCAGTACCCACCGGGTTCCTGTCCAGAGAGCCCCCGTTTGGTGGAAGGGGGAGAGGGATCGGTGGCGAATACCCCTCGGAGCAGCCGCCTGAACGGGAGTTTTGCCATTCCCCAGTAGGGTCGGACGGGTGCGCCCGGTACAGCGCCGGGGTCCTGCTGGGGACTCCCTAAGGCCGCTTTTGCGAGAATGCGGCAAAACAGAGGTGGTACCGCGAGCTTTCGCCCTCTGTCCTGAACGGGACAGGGGGCGTTTTGATGCGGAGAGGGAAATGATATGGAGTATAGGGTATTTGGCGCGCCCCGGCCGGGAACGGAGTACCGGGACCGGCCCGGCGCCTACGGCATCGCCTTTGACGGACAGGGCAGGGCGGCAGTGGTCTACAGTGAACGCAAGGGCTATTTCCTCCTGGGCGGC
>CATJRT010000409.1 GCA_949742895.1 uncultured Eubacteriales bacterium
AGGCATCATCAAGCGCATCCCCATGTGCGAGATGAAGGCGGCAGAGTTTCGCCAAGTCATTGACGTGGACCTGAACGCGCCGTTTATTGTATCCAAGGCCGTAATCCCAGGCATGATTGAGCAGGGCGGCGGCAAGATTATTAATATCTGCTCCATGATGAGCGAGCTGGGCCGGGAGACCGTCAGCGCCTATGCCGCCGCCAAGGGCGGGCTGAAGATGTTGACAAAAAACATCGCCAGCGAGTACGGCCAGTATAACATCCAGTGCAACGGCATCGGTCCTGGCTATATCGCCACCCCCCAGACCGCGCCCCTGCGGGAAATCCAGCCAGACGGCAGCAAGCATCCCTTCGACCAGTTCATTCTGGCCAAGACCCCGGCCAACCGTTGGGGAGAGGCGTCCGACCTGGGCGGTCCCGCAGTGTTCCTGGCCTCTTCCGCGTCTGACTTCGTGAACGGACACATCCTGTATGTGGACGGCGGCATCCTGGCCTATATCGGCAAGCAGCCCTGACGGGAGGAGAGCGCATGGACAACATCTTTGAACAAATTCATGCCGCCGGCATTCTGCCGGTGATCGCACTGGACAGTGCGGACCAGGCGGTCCCCCTGGCGAAGGCATTGGCCGCAGGCGGCATCCCTGCCGCCGAGGTCACCTTCCGCACTGCGGCGGGGGAGGAATCCATCCGTCGCATTGCACAGGTGTGCCCGGAGGTGCTGGTGGGTGCGGGCACGGTGCTCAGCATTGAGCAGGCGGATCGGGCCATTGAGGCAGGGGCGGGGTTCATCGTCAGCCCCGGCACTAACCCGGCGGTGGTGCGCCACTGCCTGGAGCGCGGCGTACAGCCCATACCCGGCGTAGTGACTCCCACGGAGATTGAGTCGGCGCTGGGGCTGGGGCTGGAGGTGCTGAAGTTCTTCCCGGCGGAGCCGTCCGGCGGCCTGGGGATGATTAAGGCCCTGGCTGCACCCTACGGACAGGTGAGGTTCATCCCCACCGGCGGCATCAGCGCCGCCAATGCGGCGGACTACCTGCGCTATCCCAAGGTTCTGGCCTGTGGCGGGAGCTGGATGGTGAAGAAGGAGCTGGTGGACGCGGGGAAATTCAGCGAGATTCAGGCTCTGGCGGCGGAAGCGGCAGCCATTGTAAAAGCAGTGCGGGAGGGCGAATGATATGACAAAGCGTGTTGTGACCTTTGGCGAGATCATGCTGCGGCTGGCCCCCAACGGCTATTACCGCTTTTTTCAGAACGACCAGCTCCAGGCCACCTTTGGCGGAGGCGAGGCCAATGTGGCGGTGAGCCTGGCCAACTTCGGGCTGGACGCAGCCTATGTGACCAAGCTGCCCAGGCACGCCGTCGGGCAGGCGGCGGTGGACGCCCTGCGTTATTTCGGGGTGGACACCGGCGGGATTGTCCGGGGCGGGGACCGGGTAGGCATCTACTACCTGGAGAAGGGCGCCAGCCAGCGGGGCAGCGTGTGCATCTATGACCGGGCGCACTCCGCCATTCAGGAGGCCTGCCCTGCCGACTTCGATTGGGCCGCTATCTTTGAAGGGGCGGACTGGTTCCACTTTACCGGCATTACCCCGGCTCTGGGGCCAAACCTGGTGGAAATCTGCTTGGAAGCCTGCAAGGCGGCCAAGGATAAGGGAGTGAAGATTTCCTGCGACCTGAACTACCGGGGGAAGCTGTGGACCCGTGAGCAGGCCCGTGAGGCCATGACGAAGCTGTGTGAATATGTGGATGTATGTATTTCCAACGAGGAGGATGCCAAGGATGTGTTTGGCATCGAGGCGGAGAACACGGACATCTACGGTGGTAAGCTGAACCACGAGGGATACAAGAGCGTGGCCAGACAGCTTGCGGACAGATTCGGTTTTGAGAAGGTAGCCATCACCCTGCGCAGCTCCATTTCCGCCAGCGACAACGACTGGGCGGCAATGCTGTATGACGGGAAGAACTACTGCTTCTCCAAGGAGTACCACCTGCACATCGTGGACCGGGTGGGAGGCGGCGACAGCTTCGGCGGCGGATTGATTTATGCCCTGCTCAGCGGCAAGGACAGCCAGGCGGCGGTGGAGTTCGCAGTGGCGGCGTCGGCGCTGAAGCACTCCATTGAGGGCGACTTCAACCGGGTGAGCGTGTCCGAGGTGGAGAAGCTGGCTGGCGGCGACGGCTCCGGCAGAGTGCAGAGGTAAGCGGCCTATGGAGCGCTATGCCTGGAAGGCCACGGTTCTGCCGGGGAAGCTGGAGGAGTATATCTGCCGGCACGACGAGATATGGCCGGAGATGAAGGAGGTTCTCCGCGCCGCCGGGATCAGGAATTATACTATCTGGAACGTGGGGAATGAGCTGTTTGGCTATTATGAATGCGATAGTGCGGCTTACGCGGCCAAGGTCCAGGCGGAAAGCCCAATGGTGGCTCGCTGGAACCGGTATATGAAGGACGTGATGGTGATGGAGCCGGACCCGGAGACTGGGGCGCAGCCCCGGCTGCGGCAGGTGTTCCTGCTTGAGTGAGTCAAGCAGCGGCTGTATTCCCGATGAATCCAAACATTGTTTGTCAAATTAGAAGCGCGGTTTCCAGGCGGGGTGCCTGGAGGCCGCGCTTTGTCCATCGCGTTGATTCGGGAGCGAAAGGTAGCAAATTTTCGAGAATTTTTTGCAGCCCTTGCAATCCTGCCGGTTTTCCTATATAATATTTTGACTTGATAAAATCACCCAAGGGAGTGTTTTGCGTTGAAATACGATTTCGCCAACATCGAGCCAAAGTGGCAGAAGCGCTGGGACGAGGCCAAGGTGTATGCTGCTGCCGACCGCAGCGAAAAGCCAAAGTTCTACGGCCTCATCGAGTTCCCCTATCCCTCCGGTCAGGGCCTCCACGTGGGCCATCCCCGGCCCTACACCGCTATGGACATCGTAACCCGTAAAAAGCGGATGGATGGCTATAACGTCCTGTTCCCCATGGGCTTCGACGCCTTCGGCCTGCCCACTGAGAACTACGCCATCAAAAACCACATCCATCCCGCCATCGTCACCAAAAATAACATTGCCCACTTCACCGAGCAGCTCAAGCGTTTAGGCTTCGGCTTCGACTGGGACCGGGTGGTGGACACCACCGACCCCAATTACTACAAGTGGACCCAGTGGATTTTCCTCCAGCTCTACAAGCACGGCCTGGCC
>CATJRT010000410.1 GCA_949742895.1 uncultured Eubacteriales bacterium
CGTGGACGCGGATGATGTCGTCATAGGCGCCCTCCATAGCCAAGCTGCTGCTGAGCGGCCGTATGCCCGCCATGTAGGAGTAGGTGTTGTGTTCCAGATCCACCGTGAGATACCGGGAGGAGAACAGGGTATTCAGCCCCTCCAGCACATAGCCGAACTGGGTGTTCTGCTTCTCCAGCGTCCTGCGCCGGGCCTGCCCCCGGATCACCAGGATGACGATATAGGCCGCGAACAGGACGATCAGGATCACCTGCAGCACCATGCCCGTGTGGTTGGCCGCCCGGATCATCCGCTGGGTCACCTGCTGGGGGAATGCCTGCACCAGCACATAGCCGCTCCCCGGCACGTGGAACACGCACAGGTTATCCAATTTGCTCCCCGGCGCGCAGAGGAAGCCCTCCCCCTTCGCGCCGTTCTCAAAGGCTGCCCAGACCGCGGCGGCGGTGGCCCCGTCAATGCTGCCGTTCTCCCGCAGCACGTCAGGCAGGGGCTGGTCGTAGCTGTTCCCGTTGGAGCTGGCGATGACGCTCCCATCCCCGGCGCACAAAAACGCCTCCACAGGCTCCCCGAAGTAGCTGGTGGTCAGCATATTCCGGAGGTAGTCCTCCGCGAAGTACAGCCCCAGCAGCATCCCCGCGATCCGGCCGTCGCGTTCGATGGGGGCGTAGAATACGGTCATCATCTGCCCTGTCAGCCTGGACCGCACCACCTCAATGCCGCTCTCCCCCCGCATTCCCGCAGCGAAGTAGGCCCGGTCCGAGCTGTCGTTGGTCCGCCCGTCGGAGGCCAGGTTGACCCCCTGGGGGTTGGTGAAGCGCACCGCGTCAAAGGAGGCGTTTTCCTCCATCCCCTTCAGCAGATCCGCGGTGATCTCCGGACTGCCCTGCCCGGAACCCAGCAGGTAGGCGTAGTTGCGCAGCCGCAGCAGGCCGTTGGTGAACTCGCTCTCAATGCGCTGGGTGGTCTGGGAGGCGGAGTCCATGGCGTAGTTCAGGTTCTGCTCCTCGATCCGCCGGCTGTTGGCGGAGGAATACCACTGGAACAGCACGCAGATGGCCGCCAGCAGAACGCAGATATACAGCACGTTTTGCCAGGTTTTCTTGGCCGCCTTCATAGAAACCTCCTTGAAGTCTGTCCTCTCTGTTGTTCAGCGCTCGAAAACCGGGGTTCGACGCGCCCTGTCTTGTGGGGGATCAATCGCACGGAATTGCCTGTTTTTATATATTATAGCAGGAATTGTAGAAAAAGCAACGAGGGGTTTCGCGCAGAGAGGCAGGACGCCCAAGGCCGACACTCCGTAAAGAAGTGTTGGCCTTTTGACTAAGCGGTAAAGAAATTCTATCTATTGGGACGGTGTAATTATGGCTGCGCCGTCTTTTTGCGCTGGCCTGCAAAAATGCTTGCTCACGCTTGTAGTGGTTGGTGGCGCTGTATCCCAGCTTACCGCCGCAGCCGGCACAGTAACGATAGTTTTATGATAGGTGTAGGGCCGGAAAAGAAAAAGTATGATATTTTTTATACCTTGACTTTTTTTGGCTGGATGATAAACTATGGTGGAATCAAAAACGGCCCCCGCGGTGACGGCGGGCGCCGGGAGGGAGGCCGGAATGCTCCAGCTTGCGTTTTATCTGCTTGTCAGCTTTTTGGCGTCGGTGGCCGGGGCCATCTGCGGGATCGGCGGCGGGGTAATCATCAAGCCCGTACTGGACGTGTGCGGGCTGGCCAGTGTGTCCACCATCAGCTTTTTGTCCGGGCTGACGGTGCTGTCCATGAGCCTGTACTCGGTGGCCCGGAACATGGCCTCCGGCGGCAGCCGGATCGACACCAAAACCGGCACGCCCCTGGCTGTGGGCGCGGCGGCGGGGGGCGTGATCGGGAAGCAGCTGTTCAGCGTGATCAGGGGCCTGTTTGCCGATCCCAACACGGTGGGGGCTGTGCAGGCGGCTTGTCTGGCGGTGATCACCCTGGGCACCCTGCTGTATACCATTTTCAAGGGCCGCATCCAGCCCCGCCGGGTGGAGGGCACGGGGATCTGCCTGTGCATTGGGCTTGTCCTGGGGATCCTGTCCAGCTTTTTGGGGATCGGCGGGGGGCCCATCAACCTGGTGGTGCTGTTCTTCTTCTTCGGCATGGACACCAAGACCGCCGCCCAGAACAGCCTGTACATTATCCTGTTCAGCCAGGCCGCCAGCCTGGCCCTGACGCTGCTGACCCGCACCGTTCCGGAGTTTGAATGGGCCACCCTGATCCTCATGGTGTGCGGCGGGATCGGCGGCGGGATGGCAGGGCGCCGCGTGAACAGGCGGATCAGCGCCGCGGCGGTGGATAAGCTGTTTCTGGGCTTGATGGCGGTTATTATTTTGATCAGCGTATTCAATACGGTTCGCTATTCCTTGGGGTAGAATGTCGTGGATCTTGAACCATAGTATCCATTTGCTAAGGATGCCAATCGCTTGGAAGGAATCATCAAAAGCGGGCAGACGTGCCCTGGGCAGAGCCCAAAGGCACGCCTGCCCGCTTTCGGCTGGCGCAAACTATTTTCCATGCCCCATGCTGTGGAGGGCTGTTACAGCAGCCCTCCCAGGCACTGTCCCGCCAGGTACAGCATGAAGGCCGTGCCCGCGGGGGCCAGGGGGGCCTTGGGCCCGGTGGCGATGCGTTCCAGCGCCGCGGCATACAGCAGGGCGGACAGGCCGAACACCGCCGCACCCGCCAGCCCCAGCGTCCAGACGGGGACGCCCCCCGTCACCCCGGCGCACCAGGGTAGCAGGGCGAACGTCACGCCGCCCAGCACCGTGTTCGCCGCCAGCGCGGGCCAGGACAGCTTAGGCCGCCCCGTGTAGGCGTCCAGGGCCAGGGCGATGAGGCTCAGCCCCAGCATCAGGGGCAGGTCCAGCTTGGGCAGGACGGCCATGGGGGCCAGGGCCCCGGCCACCGCCAGCCACAGGCAGGCCAGACCCACCACGGCGGCCAGCAGGGCGGCCCGCTTCAATGGATTGTGTTTCATGGTCAGCCCTCCCATTCTGTGGCGCCGGAGGAAACGTCCGCGCCGGTGACAAAGGCGGCGGCGGAGTTCACCGCCCGGGTCACAGCCTTACTGGTGACGGTGGCCCC
>CATJRT010000411.1 GCA_949742895.1 uncultured Eubacteriales bacterium
CACCTATGTTTTGCAGACCGCCGTCGGCGGGAAATTCGGCGGGCATACCGTGTCCGACGAGCTGGGCCTTCCCGTCACCGCCACGGGACTGGCCCTGCCCTGCGGAGCTGCGGGAAGGTGGACCGCCACATGAATACCCTGCTGCACAATCTGCATTATTCCAGCATCACCACGCACGTGCTGGATATGCTCCCCGGCGCGGTGCTGGCGGCGTCGTTGTTCCTGTGCCTGCGGCCCTGGCGCAAGCGCCGCCTGGCGGCGCGGGGGCTGCAAAGCGCCCCCCTGCGGGAGGCCGCGCTGCTGCTGTTCTGGATGTTCTGCGGCGGCATGGCGGTCATCACCCTCGCGCCCCGGTGGTTCGGCTTCGGGAGCGTGCTGCGCTACGGTCTGCCTCCGGACCTCACAGTGTTTGGCCTGGATGGCGGCACGGCTGTCTTCCGCCCCGGCGAGGTGAACCTGATCCCCTTCCAGACCTTCGGGCAGATCCGGTACGTCCTGCTGGGCAATATCGTCATGTTCGTCCCCTTCGGCCTTTTCCCCGGGCTGCTGTTCCGGAGCTTCGGCTGGAAGCGCGCGCTGCTCGCGGGCTTCTGCGTCACCGCCTTCATTGAGTGCTGGCAGCTTTGCGTGGGCCGCGCCTTCGACATCGACGACCTGCTCCTGAACACCCTGGGGGCCTTCTGCGGCTGGCTGCTGGCGCTGGCGGTGCAGCGGCTGTTCCCCCATTTCGCCGCAAGGTTGCTGGTCTCCCCTACCATTCCTTCCTATCATTGAGGTATTTTATTTATGGCTCACCCCATCATCCAAACCGAAAAGCTGGTCTTCCGCTACACCACCGAAGAGGGCGTGGCCCCCACCGTGCTGGACGGGGTGTCTCTGTCCGTCAGGCCGGGGGAATTTGTGGCGGTGCTGGGCCACAACGGCTCGGGCAAATCCACCCTGGCCAAGCACTTCAACGCCATTTTGCTGCCCACTTCCGGCAAGGTGTATGTGGACGGCATGGACACCTGCGACGAGGACAAACTGCTGGACATCCGCCGCCGGGTGGGCATGGTGTTCCAGAACCCAGACAACCAGATCGTGGCCAGCGTGGTGGAGGAGGACGTGGCCTTCGGCCCGGAAAATTTA
>CATJRT010000412.1 GCA_949742895.1 uncultured Eubacteriales bacterium
AAAAAAGTCAAAGCTGTCAAAAAAGCCTGCGCCGAGAATGGGAAATTCATGGGGACCCATCCGCCCCTGGGCTACAAGCGGGACCCCGCAGACAAGCATCATTTCCTCATCGACGAGGAAACAGCCCCTATCATTCGCCGTATTTTTTCTTTGCGGGCATCCGGCATGACCTTCCGCAGGATCGCCACCATGCTGCATGAAGAAGGCGTTCCTTCCCCTGGTACGATTTATTACCAGAGCAAGGGCGTGAGTGACCCCCGCCGCATCAATCACAAGTGGGCGGATACAACCGTAAAGGCACTCATTCGGAATGAAGTTTACATTGGCAACATGGTCCAGGGCAAAACCGCCTCTCTTTCCTACAAGACCAAAAAACAGGTGAACAGGCCCAGAGAAGAATGGATACGGGTAGAAGGGACCCATGAGCCAATCATTTCCCGTGATATCTGGGATACCGTAGTCAGCATTGACTTGAAGAAGGTCCGCAAGCCTGATATGGAGGGCGGGGCCAGAAGTATTTTTGTCGGCCTTGTCTACTGTGCCGACTGCGGTTTCAAAATGCAAAACCAGGTGAAGAAATTCACCTACAAACAGACAGGCCAGCCCGGACGACACAGTTACTTCCTGTGCGGGAACTATCTGCGGAGCGGTAAAACCGCCTGTACCATCCATACGATTGACGAGCTGGCGCTCTACCAAATCGTGTTGGAGGATATTCGGATAAAGGCCCAGAGTGCGGCTTATGACCGTGACCGGCTGCTGGCACAGATCACCCGTATGAAAGACCGGGAGTGTCATAGCCGCAGAGTCTCCCTTGAACAGGAACTTCGGATTGCCTCGGCTCGTATCACGGAGCTGGAGCGTTTGATGCAGAGCCTCTACGAGGACAAATGCGCTGGAATTGTTCCCCAGACGGTTTTCCAAACGCTGATGCAGAAGTATGAAACCGAACGGGCGCAGAAAGCCGCCGCCCTCCCGGAGCTGGAGCGGAATGTCCGGGAACAACTGGAGCATCGCCAGGACGTGGAACGCTGGGTAAATATTATCCAGCAGTATACGGAGATCACCGAATTGGACGAGAGCATCCTGTTTGAATTGGTGGACCGCATTGAGGTCGGTGAACCGGAGAGACGGGGCAGCATCCGCATCCAGGATGTCAAGGTCCGCTATCGGTATGTGGGTGTCGTGGACGAAATGCTGTCCGGGGAAGGGCGGGAGGCTGTATGAATACGCCGTATCACGTGGGTATCTATTGCCGGTTGAGCGTGGACGATGCCAATAACTCCGCTAAGGCCAAAAACTATATTCCCGCTGATGAGTCCACAAGCATTGAGAACCAGCGGGAGCTGCTTTCCAAATTTGTTATGCTTAATGGCTGGGTGGAAGTCAAGACCTATGTAGATGACGGTTACAGCGGGGGAAATTTCCAGCGGCCCGGTTTTCTGGAGATGCTGGAGGACGCCAGAAAAGGTATCATCAATCTTATCCTGGTGAAAGACCTCTCCCGTCTGGGCCGTGACTTCGTGGAGGTCGGACGATATGCCGACATTGTGTTTCCCAGCCTGGGATGCCGGTTTGTGTCTGTTCTGGACTGCTTGGACAGTGAGGGCGACAATACTGATATGCTGCACTTTCGCAGTCTGATGAATGACTACCACCTTCGTGACCTGAGCAGTAAAATCAAATCTGTTCTGCACAGCAAAAAAGTCAGTGGACAATACATCGGGGCCATGGCTCCATATGGCTACCGAAAAGGCACAGAGGACCGGCACAAGCTAGTAATTGATGAATATGCTGCTGGCATCGTGCGCCGGATATATGAAATGCGGTATGCTGGCACAGCTTATGGCAAAATAGCCGCCGCCCTCAATCGGGAGGGTATTCTCTCTCCCCGCGTATATTGGAGCTGCGTCAACGGTAAAAACGGATGTAAGGCCGCACAGCTTTGGAGCTACGCAACCATCAAAGACATCCTGAACAATGAGCTTTACCGAGGAATACTCCGAATGAACTATACCGGGTCGCGCTCCTATAAGGACGGTACAATGATACGCAAATCGGAGAGCGAGTGGATATGCCATGAGAACTTGCATGAGGCTATCATTGACCCTGAGCTGTGGGATGCGGTCCAGTCCATCAACAGGGCTGCGAGCCTCCGCTCCGTGGGCAGACAACCTCCCACGCCAAAGCTATTCAGCGGAAAACTGTTCTGCGCTGATTGTAAAGGTACTTTGCAAGCAGATACCGAAACACAGCACCGCAAGAACGGAACCAGCAAGAAATATGTTTCTTACTTTTGCAGCACCTATGGCCGATCTGGACGGAGCGTATGTTCCTGGCATAGAATTTATGAACAGACCCTAGCAAAAATTGTTCTGGCAGAAATCCAGGCGCAGGCCCAAGCGGTAACGCTCGATGAAGATGCCGTTGTGGAGCAGCTGAAACGAAAAATTGCCGGTTACGATGAGCAGCGTTTAGCAAGCGTCCGGCAGGAGATCACAAAGCTTCATCGCCGTGCAGCAGAACTGGAGGCATTGACCGCTAAACTCTATGAGGACAAATATAGCGGGGCAATCAGTGAGGATACATTTATCCTGCTGATGCAAAAGAATGAACATGAACGGACTGCCAAAGTCGAACGGCTGAATGCACTCCAGAGCGAAGTGGACAGGGCAGAAAAAGAAACCGCCGCCATTCACAGCTGGGCGGCGATCATCCGAAAATATCTGAACTTGCAGGAACTTGACCGGGCTGTGGTCGATGAGTTGATAGACCACATCGAGGTTGGGGAGCGCACCGTCATTGAAGGGCAGCGCCACCAGGACATCAAAGTGTTTTATCGCTTTGTGGGCCTTGTCGAGTGAAAATAATATGCCTCCTGTTATTGGGGAATGTCGAAACTACGGGGAATTTGTATTCACGGCTAACGAGTGACGTTTGTTCTTAAACCAGTTTTTTATTCCAGCAAAATCATTGTCGATGCTGTTCGGATCAATGGTGTCATAGTTATCATTGATGGCAATGAATCGAACGCCGTATTT
>CATJRT010000413.1 GCA_949742895.1 uncultured Eubacteriales bacterium
AGTGGTTTTGGTTACCGAAAAGGCAGCAGGATCGTTTGTATTTTCGATTTTAAAGGGTACATTAGCCAGCGGCTTGCCCGTGCCTGCCTCCAGCTTTTTGACGGTGAGCGTAACCCCCGGCTCCTCGTAGGCTTCATCCGGGACGGCGATCAGAAGCCGCTGCATGGGCACCCCGGACTGGCCCGTCAGCTTCCACGGCTGGCTTTTGTCCCACTCATAAGTCCACAGGTGATAGCTGTAGTAATACTCGGGATGGTCCAGCACCAGGTCTACGCCGGTCTTAATATAGTCATAGGCGGAGTTGCCCGTTTTGCCGCCGTCGGCGCTGTCGATGATACTGTGCGTCCCGATTTTACTCCAGTCCTTGATGAAAGAGGACTGGCCGTAGGTGTCGTGGTACAGCTTCATGGCGGCCACAAATTCCTCCGACGCCTGCTCGATGAACCCTTCCCGGTCGGCGGTGACATCCTTGATGATGCCGTGCTCATAGTACCAGCTCATCGCCTGGGCCACCATGAACCAGATGTCGGACCAATACTGATTCCAATGCTCAAGTCCGCGGGCATCGCCGGCGTTCGTAAAGCGACCATAGGTGTGGGAGTAGATATACGTGAGCAGCACCTTCAGGGAGACGTTGTCCACCTCACTCTGGAAGTTCCAGCGCTGGCCGTTGGCGGCGGGGCCCAGGGTGCCCTTCTGATAGGCGCACAGGGCGCGAACCGGTGCGTCCAGGCCAGGGACGCTCACCTGCTCATCGAACACATAGGGCAGGCCCACGTTGTTGATGACGCTGCTGGCCGCTTTGTAGCGCACAGACTTGCCGCCGATCTTCATATAGTCCGAGCTTTTCTGCGTGATGCTGGCCGGGGCGGAGGACAGCCCCTCGGCGGCGAAGGCCGACAGGGGCAGGACGCCCAGGACACAGACCAGCGCCAAAAGCAGGGACAGGGCGCGTTTCATGATGTTGTGTTTCAAATAATCAACCTCCATAAAATGAGGGCCAGACTGTTCGCGCAGTCTGGCCCTGTTATTGTGCGTGATTTGGTTGTTACTGGGGGTAGCGGGTGCGCAGGGAGTATTCGGCCTGGCTCTCCAGCCACCACCGGGGGTATTGCCCCGCCCAGCGGACCTTATTGTTGCGCCCACTCTCCGTAATTACCACATGGTCGTCGTTCTTTTCGATGACGACCACCACATGGCCGGTGCCGTCGGTCCGCCAGTCCAGCAGATCCCCGGCCCGGATGTCCTCCCAGCGGGGATTCATGACCCGCCGCCAGGGCAGGTCGCCAAACACGGCGTCGGAGCACTTCATGGCCCAGCCCGCGCAGGCATCGCAGTTGCTGTAAGGGCGGTAGAGCGGGTTGTTGGGCACATAAGGCGCGCCATAGGGCGCGTTGGTGGGATAGGTTTCCATCAGCCCCCACAGGATGGCCTGGATATTTTCCTCCGTCAGGTCCATAGAAGGCTGCGGGGGAGGCACGGGGGCCCCTGGGGCCGTGCCGGTATAGGGCTGGTCCCGCTCGATCTGCACCGCCCCATCCCAGTAGACGTTGAAGCCCACCGCCTGGCCCACATCACGGAGCTTCACATAGTTGCTGTCCCCGATCAGGTAGGCGGTCATGGCCGTCTGCCGGCCGTCGATGTAGAACGGCTGGCTGCTGGGGGTGGCGGTCAGGACGGCGTTTGCCGCCGCGTGGCCGCCGCTGACAACGGCCATGCCCAGGGCCATCCCTGCCAGCAGGGTGAACATCTTTTGCCGCATAAAAAGACCTCCTTTGTATTTTCCCGCCCCAGAAGGGGCGGTATACTTCCTTATACAAATGGAGGGCGCGGTTTTTCAACAGCCGGGGGGCCCGCGGCTAAAAAAATTGCAGCCGGTCTTGGTCACTTCACCTCAACGGCCTGGACCATGACCCGGCTCTCCGGGTGGTTTTCCAGGCAGGTGGTTAGGGTGATGCGGTTATCCGCCGTCCCCTGGAGATAGCTCCAGTCGTTGTTGGCGATGATCTTCACCAGGGACACCGCATAGGTGCGGGTGCCGTAGATGGTGGTGTAGGTGATGGTGTCTCCGGCCACCAGGTTCTTGATGGCGCCAATATTGTATTTGGCACCCCGGTTGTGGCCGCACGCCCCAACGTTGCCGTCCCAGGCGGAGGTGGAGCTGTAGTGCCCCAGGCCCTTGGCCATGCTGGTGGTGGACTCGCCCTCCCACACGGGCACGCTGAGGCCCAGCTTGGGGATCTTCACCGTGCCGAGGCTGCCGTTTTTATAGGCCATGCCCTGGACGCTGGTATAGCCGGGCTGCTGGACGCCGGGTGTGGAGGGGGTGACGGCCGTGCCGGACCCGCCTGTGCCGTCGATGGCCAGCTCGGTGAGGGGGCCGCCGCCCACGCCGCCAACCTCGTAGACGCCGGCGCCCTCCACCGTGGCGACAGCGCCCTGGAGCCCAGGCAGGATGGTGCGCTCCATCACCCCGGTCATGGTGGTGCTGAACCGGCCGTACTCCAGCTCGGGCACGTCGTAGTCCACCACATTGCGCCCGCCGTAGTTGTACTGGGAGCCGTAGACGTCCTCGTAGCTGGTGCTCTTGTAGTAGTCCCGAGGCGCGGTGGTCGTAAAGCTGTAGTCCGACGCGAAGGCTGGGGCGGTCATGGACAGCGCCATCACGGCGGACAGCGCCACACCCGCGATTTTTCCGATGTTCTTCAAATAGGTTCCTCCTTTTCTTTCGTGAGGTCAAACTCGTGCCAGTCCGCCGGACGGTCCCGGAGGACAGTATAGGTGCAGTCTGCCGTCCGGTGGCGGACGGTGAAGGGCTGGCCCACCAACTTCTTTGCCAGGGGCCGCTTGATCTCCACCGCGACGACGCCGTCCGGGTAGGGCTCGACGTTCTGGATGTCCACCTCGGGCTGGCTGGGTTCTACCCGGAACTTGGCGATCAGCTTATAGTCCCGGGGCTTGTCGCCGGGGACATAGATATAGACGTTTTTGCGGCGCAGGAACAGGAACCCCCCGCCTGCGGCCAGCGCCGCCAGCGCAATGGCCAGCAGCACCCCGCCGATGATGCCCCAGGGCAGAACAAAAGCCGGGCCGTCCGGC
>CATJRT010000414.1 GCA_949742895.1 uncultured Eubacteriales bacterium
AACCGGCCAGAAGGTATTCTCTCTAAGGATTTTTTAATTCAGAGGGATAACAAAAACGTGGGAGGTGCTGTCTACGCCGCGCGTGATTTTCAAGTGCCCGCATATCAAGGGCGGCAGTGAGAAAGCTGCCGCCCACCTGGGCAACTACGTCAAGTACGTGTCCACCCGGGAGGGAGTGGATCGCGTTGACCCCGGCAAGGCTGTGCTCCCCGCCACGGAGAAACAGGCCCGGCTGGTGGCGCAGCTCCTCCGGGAGTTCCCGTCCAGCCGCGGCCTGTTCGAGTACGAGGACTAGCAGGCCGCGCCTACCCGGGGGAACGCCTCGGAGTTCATCACCCGTGCCATTGAGGACAACTATGAGCAAGTGGCAAAAAAAGAAAACTATATGGACTATATTGCCAGCCGTCCCCGCGTCCAGCGCATGGGTGCCCACGGCCTGTTTACTGTCGGTGACGGCCCGCTGGTGCTGTCCCAGGTGGCGGAGGAGGTGGCCCACCACCCCGGCGTGGTGTGGCTGCCCATTATCTCCCTGCGGCGGGAGGACGCGTCGCGGCTTGGCTATGACAACGCGCAGAATTGGAAGGAACTGCTCACCCGTTCGGCGCCGGAGATAGCCAAGGCCATGGATATCCCAATGAACCAATTCCGTTGGTACGCCGCATTCCATGACGAGGGCCACCATCCGCACTGCCACATGGTATGCTACAGCGCCGATGGCAAGTCCGGCTTCCTCACCAAGCGGGGGATTGCGGACATCAAGTCCATGCTGGCGAAGGAGATTTTTCAACAAGACCTGATTTCCGTCTACCAGCGGCAGACCCAGCGGCGGGACGAGCTCACCAAAGATGCCGGTGAAGTCATGGCGCGGCTCGTCAACAAGATGCAGACTGGGACATTGGAGAACCAGCGCATCGCACAGCTCATGCTGGAGCTGGCCCAGCGTCTGCAAAAATGCTCCGGCAAAAAGCAGTACGGGTATCTGCCGCCAGCGGTGAAGTCTTTGGTGGACGAGGTCGTGAACGAGCTGGAGAAAGATCCCCGCGTTGCCGCCGCCTATGATCTGTGGTATCGGGAGCGGGAGGAAGTTCTGCGGACATACAAGGACGATCTACCGGAGCGTGACCCACTCGTCCGGCAAAAGGAGTTCAAGCGGATCAAAAATATCGTGGTCGAGGAGGCGGTGCGGTTGGGTGATTTCGTGCCGCCCGATATCGCATCCCAGGCTGAGGTATCAGGAGGCCCTGATGGCGAACCCGCAAATGAACCTGCCGATACAGGTGAGGTCACCCCCCATGCCCGGTGGACGCCCCAGTACCGCGCCGCCCGTCAGCTGATGCAGGGCGGTGGGGACGGCCCGCCCGATTGTACCGCAGCGTTCGATCTGCTCACCGAAGAAGCTGATGCCGGGAATGCCCTGGCCATGGCCGACCTGGGCCGGATGTACGCGGACGGCCTGGGCCGGGAGCCTAATCCTCAACTGACGCATGAGTGGTATGCCAAGGCGCTGGCGGCGTTTCTGGAAGTGGAAAAGACCATGCCGGATTGCTTCACGGAATACCGCATCGGCAAACTGTACGCCGCAGGGCTGGGCGGCGAGGTGGACAATGACCGCGCCGCCCGGCATTTCCATCAGGCATTCCTTGGATTCCAAATCATGGCCGACAAATCCCCGGATGATCGGATCCAGTACCGCATCGGCTGGATGCTCCTTCACGGGGTGGGAACCGAACAAGATGAAGCGGCGGCATTGCCGTGGCTGGAGAAAGCTGTCCAGGGTGGCAATCCATTTGCCAAGTACCAGCTTGGTAAACTCCTTCTCACAGGAACGGACACAGTTCCCAAAGATACAGCGCAGGCGCTGGGGTTGCTGACAGAGTGCGCCGAAGATGGGAACCAATATGCCCAGTACACGCTGGGTAAAGCCTACCTACTGGGTGATGACATTTCCCAGGATCGGGGACAGGCCGTCCACTGGCTGAAGCTGTCCGCCGAGCAGGGCAACCTGTACGCCCAATTTTTTCTAAACAGGGTGTACGGTTCCATCTTCTCCTCCACTGCATCGCTCCTCTACCACATGGGCCGTATCTTCCAGGAACAGCGCCCGCAGCCTGCGGGTGGAATCCGGGTGACGGTGGACAGCAAGTTCAGACGGAAGATCTGGGAGAAGAAGATCGCCATGGGCCATAAGCCGGACGACCACGAGGAGCAGATCATGTAAAAAACAGCAGGCAGCGATTCATGCTGAACCGCTGCCTGTCGTATGGCATTTGGGGATGTGCGTTTATTGCTTTGACGGCCAAAACACCCGGTTTGCCATCACACTGACTACAGCCATCCCCGCAGAGCAGACTAACAGGTATAGCGGGAAAATACCCATTCCAAACTGCTGTCCCAGGAAACCGCAGAGGGTAGGGGTAAGCATGGAACTTACGCTGGCTACCGCCATCTGTGAGCCGATGATGGCCGGGGACGCCTCCGTCCCGAAAATCAGCGGCGTCATGTAGTTGAAATTCGGGAACAGCGGCCCGTTGCCAAAGCCAGTCATGAACAGTCCGACGCTTGCCAGCGGGATGCCTCCCGGCAGCAGCAGCGCCAGGACACCCGCCGCCAAGATGCACTGGCCGATACGGACAATCGTCCAGCTGTGCAGTTTGGCCGAAACCAGCCCGGAGGTGAACCGTCCCAGCGCCAGGCCCACGTAGTAGAAGATGATGACGCCGACCGCAGTCTCTGCCGCCAGCCCCCGCCGTTCCACCAGGTAGGTGCCGCCGAAGCTTCCACAGGCACTCTCGATGGCGCAGGCGGTGAGGAACAAACCCCACATGAGCTTGACGCCCCGCATCCTTAACCAACTGTCCCAGGGGGATATCCGCCACCGCTTCCGGCCCGGGGCTGTCCCCGCGCTCCTTGTTCCACAGGGGCAGGGTGATGAACAGGAGAACGGCAATGGCGGCCTGGATCAGGAACACGATCCGATAGCCGTTCCGCTAGCCGCCGTTTCCCTGCATGGCCACGGAGAGGATGTAGGGGCTTACGACCACACCAACGCCGTAGAAACAGTGCAGGAAGTTCATGTGGCGGGCGGTGTAGTGAATCACTACATAGTTATTCAAGGCGGTGTCGATGGCCCCGGCGCCGATCCCCAGCGGGACGGCCAGCAGGCATAGCACCCAGCAGCTTCCCGACAGGGAAAACCCCGCCATGGCCGCCGCTGTCAGCGCGGTGCTGACGGCGGAAATCTGCCCGGTTCCTAAGCGTTTGATGACCTTTGCGCTGGAGAGGCTGGACACCATGGTTCCAAAGTAGATGATGGATACAATGAAGCTCCCGTATGAGAATGGAAGCCCCCATTCCTGATAGATGGCGGGCCATGCGGTTCCAAACATGGAGTCTGGCAGGCCCAGGCCGATGAACGCGATATATACAACTGCCAACAACAGCATTGTTTTGTTCCTTTCTCGTTTTTTGCGCATGCTGAACCAAAACAATGCTATCTTAAAGTTTCCTCCAGGCATAGTATCCGCTGCGGATGCACCGCATGATTGACTCATTGGACGTCATTAGCCTTCTCACCCCAAACATTATGAGATGTATTTACCCTATCACAATTTCCCATCTAATACAAGGGATGCTTAGAAAAGTATCCTTATTGCGAGGTGAAACACAATGCCTTGCATCCATTTTACAGAAGAACAAAAGCTCCAGGCCAACGCAGTAGACCTGGTGGAGTTTCTCCGCTACAGAGGGGAACCCCTGATCCGCTCCGGGCCGGAGTTCCGCATGGCCAATAACCACAGCGTCACCGTCCGGGGTAACGAATGGTTCGATCACGCCGCTGAAAGGGGCGGCGGGCCCGTAGCATTCCTCAAGGAGTTCTACGGGATGAACTATCAGGAAGCGGTGCTGGCCCTGATTGACAAGGACGTCAGTGAGCTGTGCCCCCAGGTGGCCGCGCCCCGGGAAAAAGTGAAAAAGCCCTTCGAGCTGCCGCCCGCCAACGATACCAACAGGCGGGTGTTCGCTTACCTGCTGAAGCACCGCCATTTGGACCGGGAGGTGCTCACCACCTTCGTCCGGCAGGGGCTGGTCTACGAGGATCAGAAGTACCACAACGCTGTGTTCGTGGGCATGGACAAGGACGGCACGCCCCGCCACGCCCACAAGCGCAGCGCCAACAGCCAGGGCAAGACCTTCCGCATGGCGGCGGAGGGCAGCGACTTCCGTTTCGCCTTCAACTGGCCCGGCTCCAACAACCATCTGCTGGTATTTGAGGCGCCCATTGATATGCTGTCCTTCATTTCCAAATTCCATGACAGCGCCTGGGCAAAGTACAGCTATGTGGCGCTGTGCGGCACGTCCTCCCAGCCCATGCTGGGGATGCTGGAGCGGTGCCCACAAATCGACACCGTCCACTTTGCGCTGGACAACGACCAGGCGGGACAGCTTGCCACGCGGCGGCTGGCGAAGTTGGTTCGGGAGAAGGGGCTGGCGGTGAACGCGCTGGTGCCTGTGCTGAAAGAGTGGAATGAGGATCTGTGCGCGAATTTTGAACAGAAACAGGAGGTTCAGCATGAACAGAAATTATCGT
>CATJRT010000415.1 GCA_949742895.1 uncultured Eubacteriales bacterium
GTCTACCCCACCGCCGCTACCCTGCTGGTGGACACCTACAACGTGCTGCGCTCCGGCGTGCCAAACGCCATCAAGGTGTTCCGGGAGCTGGGCATCACCAGCGGCGGCATCCGCATCGACTCCGGCGATCTAACGTACCTGTCTAAGAAGGCCCGGAAGATGCTGGACAACGCCGGCCTGCCCGACATCAAGATCGTGGCCTCCAACTCCCTGGACGAGTATATCATCCGGGACCTGCTCACCCAAGGAGCGCAGATCGACGCCTTCGGCGTAGGCGAGCGGCTCATCACCTCCAAGAGCGAGCCGGTGTTCGGCGGCGTTTACAAACTGGCCGCAGTGGAGGAGGTGGACGGCTCCATTACCCCCAAGATTAAGATCAGCGAGAACGCCGCCAAGGTAACGCTCCCCCACTTCAAAAAGGTGTACCGCCTGTTTGAAAACGCCAACGGCAAGGCCATCGCGGATTATATCTGCATCCACGACGAGGAACCGGACTTCACCAAACCCTAGGAGCTGTTCGACCCAGAGGCTACATGGAAGCGCAAAACCGTCATCGACTTCACTGCCCGCCCCCTGCTGGCGCCCATCTTCCAGGGCGGCAAGCTGGTCTACAAGCTGCCCACCATTCAGGAGTCCCGCGCCCACTGCCTGCGGGAGGTTGACAGCCTATGGGACGAGGTGAAACGCTTCGAGTTCCCTCACAACTACTATGTGGACCTGTCCCAGAAACTGTGGGACGTGCGTGCCGCCCTGCTGGCGGCGAGGCACTGAGATGCGGGCGCTCCTATACGCCATGCACAAGGAGATCGCCCCGCCCTTCCACGGAGGCAAGGCGCTGGATAACGGCGCAGGGCTGACCCTGCGCCAACTGCCCGGGGACCTCATCCTGTGCGTGTGCGGCGTGGGCAAGGTGAACGCCGCCTTGGCCGCACAGTACCTCATCGACCACTTTGCTCCAGAGGAAATCTGGAATGCCGGGGTGTCCGGCTGCTTCACCGACCTGCCCGCCGGGACGCTGGTGGCGGCACACTGCTGCGTCCAGCACGATTTCGAGATCTTCGATGATCCGCCGGGCCAGGTCCCCGTGCTGGACCTGGTGGAGCTACCCTGTGCGGTCTCCAGAGCAAGGCTTGAAGCCCTGTCCGCTGCCGGTTTCGAGGCCGTTACCGGCGTGGTGGCCACCGGGGACTGGTTTGGACGGAACTATGACCGCGCCGCCCGGGTCCGGGACCAGTTCAACGCCACGGTGTGCGACATGGAGGCCGCCGCCGCCGCCCAGGTGTGCCTGCGTAACGGCGTGGTTTTTCACACGCTGAAGGTGGTTTCCGACCACCTGTTTCACCCATCCCAGTACGAAGAATACCAGGCTAACGCGCCCGCCGTCACTGCGACGCTCAATCGGGCGCTGGCCGTTTTGATGGAGGTATGATCCACATGGAAAAAATCGCGAGCTTTCAGGTTGACCACAACAAGCTGCGCCCCGGACTGTACCTGTCCCGGCGGGACGGCAATGTGACTACCTTCGACCTGCGCTTCAAAACGCCCAATACCGGGGATCTGCTCACCAACGCCGAGATGCACTCGGTGGAGCACATCCTCGCCACCCTGTTGCGTAACAGTGCAAGCAGGGACGCGGTCATCTACTTCGGCCCCATGGGGTGCCAGACTGGGTTCTACTTTCTCTTTGACGAGGCAAAGCTGTCCTGCACCCAGGCCGTGGAGCTGCTGAAGGAGTGCTTTGCCGCCGGGGCGGCATGGACGGACGAGATGCCCGGCAAAAGTTCCATGGAATGTGGTAATTACCAAAATCTGGATGTATCCATGGCCCGGTCTCAATGCGCGTTCTATGCAGATCTCATCCGGGACTGGAATGAAGACCGGTTAGCCTATACTTAAAAGCTGTGCCAATAGCCTCAGCGCAACATCTGCAAACTTCGACTATTGGTACAGCTTCTTAAAGAGGCAAGCCCCCTCGTTGCAAGGCGCGGGGGCTTGCTGTTTTTCTCATAAAACGGATCACATGGCCTTCCGGCTGCGCTCCAATGAAATCTTGTCGGCAATCATAGCGATAAATTCGCTGTTGGTGGGCTTTCCCTTGGTGTTGGATACAGTATAGCCGAAATACTTTTGCAGTGTCTCCAAGTCGCCCCGGTCCCAGGCCACCTCAATGGCGTGGCGGATGGCCCGTTCCACCCGGCTGGCGGTGGTGCCGAATTTCTTGGCCACCGCCGGGTACAATACCTTGGTTACTGCGTTGATGACCTCCATGTCCCCCACAGCCAGGGTGATGGCCTCCCGCAGATACTGGTAGCCCTTAATGTGGGCAGGCACGCCGATGTCGTGGATGATAGCGGTGACATGGCGCTCCAGGCTCCGGGCGTCATCCTCCTCCGGTTCCTCGCCCATCCCCGGCCCAGCGGTCAGCAGACGCACCCGCTCTACCACCGTCTGGGGACGGCAAGGCTTCAACATACAATAGTCGCCGCCTGCCGCAGCAATCCGTTCAGCCATAGCCGAGCCGCCAAAGGCGGAAAGCACCATTATCCGGGGCCGATCGTCCCCCAGATGCTCCAGTACCTCCAGGCCATCCATCCCGGCAAGCATCAGATCCATCACCACCACATCCGGACTGGTTCGGGCAATCAACTCCAACAGCTCTTCTCCGCTGCCCGTTTGACCTGCCACGGTCAGGTCCGCTTCCTCCCCCATCATATCTGCCAGCATCCGGCGAAATTCCTCCGAGGCGTCCGCCAGTACGATCCGTTTTAAGTCGCTCATGTTTGATCCTTTCCGGTCCGGGTTCCGATGGTAAAACTGCGCTACGGCGTGCCCTGTGACCTGTGGTATTTTCAACTACCATTTTTTGCCTGTTTCTAAAATACCACAGAATCTTCCATATGGCAAGGAAGTTTTGCTAATTTCTTTGATTTTTCCTTCGACATGGCGGTCGAAAAATGGAATATATATCCATCACAATCCGCCGCACTGGTCCAACATCCGGCCCACATAAATACCGTACCCGCTCATGGGATCGTCCACCATAACGTGGGTTACGGCTCCTACGAGCTTGCCGTTCTGGAGGATGGGGGAACCGCTCATCCCCTGCACAATGCCGCCGGTAACGTCCAGCAGCCGCTGGTCAGTCACCTTCAGCAGGTAGTCCCGGCAATCGCTTTCGCTCTCAGGATAAACCTTTACGATCTGGATGTCAAATTCCTCTACCCTGTCTCCGGAGATATTGCACAGGATGGTGGCCTGACCCGCCTTCACCTCCCGGCGCTCAGCCACCTCCACCGGGCTTCCGTCCGCCCAGCTTCCGTCGGTCATAGCGCCAAAAATCCCACCGTCAGTGTTGGCATTGAGCAGCCCCAGAGTTGCGGAGGTGTCGAATACACCGTGGAGCTGCCCCGGCGCTCCCACCTCCCCCTTCTGCACCCCCGCCACAGTGGCCGGGAGGATAGAGCCGCTCTCCAGGGGCATGAGCAGGGCGGTGTCCACGTCGTTGATGCCGTGGCCCAACGCGCCAAAGGCCCCGGTCTCCGGGCAGTAGAAGGTCACGGTGCCGATACCCGCCATGGAATCCCGAATCCAAGCCCCCAGCTTATAGGACCCGTCGGTGGTACACAGCGCCGGCGTGGCCGTGAGCTGCACCTGCTTTTCGTCCCGAATGGCCCGGATGCTCATGGTTTCCCCCTCCAACTCCTGGAGCAGGGAGGACACCTCCTCGATGGTGTCCACCTCGGTGGCGTTGATGTGGGTGATGATGTCACCCTCCCGCAGGCCGCAGTCCTTGGCCGGGTTCACATTGCCGCCGTCGGTAGCAATGTCGGAGGTGCCCACCACCACTACGCCGTCGGAAAAGAGCTTGATGCCCACCGCACGTCCCACTGGAACCACCGTGGCCGCGCTGGCATTGGCCGCCAGAGGCCACGCCGTCAGCACCGCCGCCAGCAGCAATCCTGCCCCCCGCCGGACTGCCGCCCTCCAAAATGGTCTCGCTTCTTCATTCAAATCCATTCACCGCCTTTCAAAACTGGCGAAACCGCGTCCGCCCGCAGGCGTTCACAGCCCTGTTGTCCACCCTGCGGGACGGACGGCGGGGGCGCGAATGCCTGCCCTTTTAATATGGCGGCGGCGGGCGGTTTTCACCGTGGCAAAGTCAGGCGGGGCTGGAAGGGCGGCGGACAAAAGCGCCCGCAGACCGGGGCTTTCCCGCTTTTATACAGAAAAAACCTGGCGCTTCCGGCTTGATTTGGAGCGTTTCCGACATTTTTCGCAAAATTTTTCCAAAACGCGGCGATATCCGCACACATAGTCTGCCCGGTCCGGCGCATATCTTGTACCATGGGACAAAGACCGCGCGGGCGCGGCACGACTGTGAAATGAGGTGCGGACATGGAAAAATCGACCAAAAAATGGCTTCTGACCGGCTTGGCTGCACTGGCGGCAGGGGGGCTGCTCCACTTTCTGTTCCAATGGCTCCCCAACCCGGTGACCGCCCTGCTGTCTCCAGTGCGGGAGAGCATCTGGGAGCACATCAA
>CATJRT010000416.1 GCA_949742895.1 uncultured Eubacteriales bacterium
GGGCGCGGAGCTGCTCCTGAGCGCACAGCTCCTTCAGGCAGCGGCACATCCGCCCGTCCGCCCAGCCCGTGTCCCCACAGAGGGGGCAGGCGGGAACAGGGTCCAGGACGTCCGGCTCGTAGCCAAGCCCCCGGAGGAGCTGGGTCCGGCGGCGCTGAAGCTCCCGGTTCCGGGCGCGGATACCGGAAATTTCCGGGCCGTCCGCCTCCACTGGCTTCCCGCCCACGGCGAGCTGGGCCAGCTCCGCCATGGTCCCCTGGATGGCCCGGTCCAGCTGGGCAAGCTCCGGCTCCTGCCGGTACAGGGTGCGCTGTAAATCGTACCGGCGGCGCTCCCGGCTCTCCCGGCGGCGCTCCAGCCGGGTCAGGGCCTTGCGCATCACGGTGGGTTCGTAGGACATACGCTATTCCGTTCCTTTCTCCTGTTCCGCCAGGAAGCGGTCCAGCCAGTCGGCGTTCTTCTGGATGCGCTCCTGGCTGGGCTGGTAGCTTTTTTCCCCCTTGAGGGTGGGCTTGCCCTGCCGGGGCTGGGCCTTCTCTCCCGCCCGGACCTCCTCCGGTGTGCGCCAGCCGGACTGCCGCCAGGAGTCCAAAATCTTGTTCATGTACGGCCAGCTCATGCTGCCCCGGCGGTAGACGGTGCGCTCGTAGGCCAGGCGGATTAGCCCGTCACCGTATCCGGCCTCTGCCCACTGCTCGATGAACTCCCGCTCCTTTTCCACGGCGGGGGGGGGCCCCGGTACCCCCCCCCCCCCCCGAAAGGCTTGCTCCCGTTCGTCCACACCCTGTTGGCGTCGCAGGTAGTCCTCTGCCCGTTCCAGGGTGTCTACACCCAGCCGCTTCCAGCGGAAGGCCTCCCGCCGGACCTGGGGCATCCGGGGGCAGGCCCTGGGGTTGTTCTTTTGCCGCCGCTCCCGCTGGACCACCCAGCCGGTGAGCAGCAATATCACCTCGGGGGGCAGGGCCAGATAGTCGTAGATGGTATACAGGTACTTCAGGTCGTTTTCGGTGAACACCCGGCCCAGCCGGTTTTCCATCTCCCGGCACAGGCCCTGAAAATCCGGCTCCCGCTCCAGGGCGGTGGTCAGCTCCTCCCGGCTGTACTCGGGCAGGCGGTCGTCCTGTTTGGGGGGCTCGGGGGCGTGGCTGCGTGGTTGGACAAGCCCCAGAGCCGCCAGCCGGTCCCAGGAGGGGCGCAGGCGCGGCTCCGGCCAGCGCAGGCGGGCTGCGGCGCGCTCACCGTCCCCGCCGCACTCCAGCAGGGCCAGGTAGAGCAGCGCGCCGTCCCCATCGCCGGAGTCCACCAGCAGCCGCGCGGCCTGGGCGGACATGGACAGTATCTCGTTGGGCAGCAGCAGCGCGGACATGAGCATCCCATCCCTTCCCCAGTTTTGTCGGGCTGAAATCCTATTCTACAGGAAAACTGCGGAAAAATCAACTGCTGCGAAAGAGCGCCGGGGAGCTTTCGCTCCCCGGCGCTTTTGCATTGCGGGTCTGTGCGGTTTGGAACGGGTCAGGATTAGTTTACGCCCATGATCTCCAGGGTGTACTCGCCCGGCTCCAAGCCGCGGATGGTGTCCTCGCAGTTCTTGAACTTCTCGCCGGTCTTGATGGAGGTGGAGTAGGCCACGCCGTCGTCCACCACATAGCCCTCGCTGTCGTACAGCTTCCAGCCCACCTTGACCACGCGGCTCTGGCCCGCGCCCTGGGCGTCGTAGGTCTTTTCGCCGGTGAAGGAGAGCTTCACGCTGGTGCCGCTGACGGTGTAGGAGAAGTCGGTGATGGTGGCGGAGGCCTGGAGGGTGCTGTTGTTGCCTGTGGTGGTGTAGGAGCGGATGGTCTCCGGCAGGGTGTTCTTCAGGGTGATCTTGATGGGATCGTTGTTGTGATTGCCGCCGCCGCCCTGGTCGATGTTGTAGGCGACCTTCACGCCGTCCACGGTGCTGATGGTGCTGCCCGTAGCGTTCATATGGACCCAGGTGTTGGTCTGGTTGTCGTAGTCGATGTTGTTGGGAACCTTCAGCAGCACCTTGTCATAGCCCTTGTTCACCAGCAGGCCCACCAGGATCTTGGAGGTGCTGCCGGGGTACATATTGCTGCGGGGATTGTAGGAGCTGAACGCGGCGTCGGCGAAATAGGCATAATCTCCAGCACCCAGAGAGGAGCCGTCCGGCTTGAAAAAGGCGTCGTCCTGCAGGACGTCATACGGGGTAAGCACGTCGTCCTCGCCCTTGGTGGAGGAGACATAGTTGAACTCCACCTCGAAGAACAGCCACTCCTGATTAGTGTTTGGCGCATCATTGGTGGTGCTGACCTTGGTGGCCAGGTAGTTGGCCCCGTCCCCGGTGATGGTGTTGAGTACCTTCAGCTTGACCTGGCGGGAGGACCCGTAAGAGGAGGATTTATAGGTCACAGTGGCCCCGGTGCTGCCGTTGAGGGGATTGGAGCGGGTGCCGGTGGCACCGCCGCCAGAGGGCTTCGCGCCGATGTAGACGGTGTGGGTGGTCCCGTCATAGTCCACTTCCTTGCCGAAGGCGCTGCCCACCGCCCGCACGGGCAGATAGGTGGTGCCGTTGAGGATGAACGGCTCCACCGTATTGCCGATGGCGTCCTTGGGGGTGATCATTTGTCCGTCGATGCAGATCTTGATGTCACGGTAAGCGATGCTCACGGATTTGTTCCCGTTGGACGCGGACGCACCGGAACCGGTGACCATGCTGATGCCGCACATCAGCACGAGGGCCAGCACAAAGCCAAACAGGATGCCTTTTTTCTGGTTTTTCATGTTATTCTCCTTGTATTATAGAGTAGTAGTTATTAGGGCCCCTCTCCAAGGGCTGTGCTACACTGTAAGGGATGCTGTGGATTGGTGTCATTCTCCTATCAC
>CATJRT010000417.1 GCA_949742895.1 uncultured Eubacteriales bacterium
CCGCAAGCGGCAATTATGAGCACTTGTATCTGGATCTTTACCGGGCGAGTCCCGCCGACAGGGACGCTCCCGCCCACCGTCTGCTGAAACGGGCGGTCTCCGACTATCCGTTTTTGAACATCGAAAACGCCAATTCCATCATTCGCCGCCTGCGCACCGTCAAGCAGCCCTGTGAACTGGACGCCATGCGTCAGGCGGAGCGCATCACCTGTGAGGGGATCACCGCCATGATGAAGGCCTCCAGGCCCGGTATGTACGAGTACCAGTATAAAGCGGTGTTTGATTACGTGCTGGGCCAGTACGGTCCCCAAGGCCCCGCATTCCCGTCCATCATTTCGGCGGGCCGGAACAATTTCTGCATCCATTACAATTCCTATACCGGCCAAGCTCTGGACGGCGACATGGTACTCAACGACGTGGGGGCGTGGCACAACTATCTTATGACCGACGTATCTCGGGGCTGGCCCTGCAATGGGAAATACAGTGAACGTCAGCGGCTTTTGTACAAGTGCGCCTTGGCCACCTCCGATCATATGTTTCGCATCATCAAGCCCGGTATGCCCATGAGCGAGGTAGACGGCGAAATTCGCCGCTACAACGCCGCGTTGCTGAAGGACGCAAGGGTACTGAACGATGTAAAAGATATCGGCCGCTATATGTGGCATGGCGGAGCCCACCACGTAGGCTTTGACGTACATGACGTGGTAGAGACCCCTGAGGTCATTGCCCCTAACATGGTGTTCTGCGTAGATGTGGGTATTTACCACGAAGAGTGGGGCATCGGCTTCCGGCTGGAGGATAACTGCCTGGTGACTGAAACCGGCTGTGAAAACCTGTCTGGCATTACCCCACGAACCATTGAGGAAATCGAGGACACCATGCAGCGAGGATTTGTAGCTTTTTCATCATGAATCAGGTATTGATGATCGTGATAGCCGTCGGGGCGGCGCTGGGCGGTGTTGACCGCATTTGCGGAAACAGGTTGGGCTTAGGCGCACAATTTGAAAAGGGCTTTATGCTGCTGGGCCCTATGGCCCTCTCCATGGCGGGAATGATCTGTCTGGCCCCGGTGCTGGCCGATGTGCTGGGCCGGACGGCAGCGCCCTTTTTTCGGCTTGTCGGCATAGATCCCGCCATGTTTGGCAGCCTCCTGGCCATTGACATGGGCGGCTACCAGCTCGCGAAGGAGCTAGCTGCGGATCCTCGCATTGGCAGCTATGCTGGACTGGTGGTATCCTCTATCTTTGGCTGTACCTTGGTATTCACTATCCCCGTAGGGATGGGACTGGTCCCCTCCAATGACCGCCCCCTGCTTGCTCAAGGCATCATGCTGGGGCTGGCCGCCATGCCGGTGGGCTTGGTAGCCGGAGGGCTGTTGTGCGGTCTTTCCCTGCCCGTCTGCCTGCATCAGAACCTGCCCATTCTTCTTTTTGCCCTGCTGCTGCTCCTCGGCCTGTGGAAAGTTCCGGAGCCGATGGTCAAAGGCTTCTGTCTCCTGGCAGCGGGCATCAAAGTCATGGTCACTTTGGGACTTATGCTGGGGACGGTGGAATCCCTCACAGGCTGGAACCCAATCCCCGGTATGGCGCCCATTGGGGAAGCTATGGCTACCGTGTCCAGCATCAGTATTGTTATGCTGGGAAGCCTGCCCATGGCGGAGCTCCTGGGCCGTGCGCTGGAACAGCCCTGTACCCTGCTGGGCGGCAGGTTGGGAATCAAGGCCAAGGGCCTGACCGGGATGCTGGTGGGGCTCGTCACTCCCCTGCCCACTCTGGCCATGTATACGGATATGGACGACCGGGGCAAGGTGGCTGCAGGGGCCTTCCTGGTGAGCGGCACCAGCCTGTTGGCCGCCCATATGGGGTTTGCTGTCAGCACGGAACCGGCGATGCTCGTCCCGATGATGGTTGGAAAGCTCAGCGGGGCGCTGACCGCCGCAGCGCTGGCCCTGTGGGTATGTCATGAAAGTATAAAACCCCAAGATTGATAATTCCATATTAAAATGCCGGAGGGACGGAACATACTCCGCCCTTCCGGCATTTGCAATTTTCGTCAGATCCGGACCTTCACAGGAAGGTCCGGATCTGATAATTGATGCTCAGGCCAGGAACTGCTTGTAGTAGCGGTCCAGAATAGCGGCCGCCTCGGCGCGGGTGATGGTGGCCCTGGGGTCCAGGGTACCATCGGTGCGGCCAATCACCAGCTCGTTGGCAACAGCCCAAGCCATAGCTTCATCCGCCCAGGAGGAAACGCGGTCATGGTCGGAGAACTGCTCCAACACGCTGGCATCCGCGCTCACATCCTGCTTGTCAATCATCTGAGCGTAGCGGTACAGCAGAGTAGCCAGCTGCTGGCGGTTCAGGGCGTCCTCGCCGCCGAATTCCGTCTCGCTGTAGCCCTTGATGACGCTGGTCTCAGCGCCCCAGGCCACGGCATCGGCGTAGTTCACGCCGTCCGTCAGGTCCAGGAAGAAAGCGGGATTGGTAACTTCTGGCTTCTGTGCCAACGCATAGAGCGCCTGTGCCATCATACCGCGGGTCATAGCCTCCTCGGGAGCAAACAGCAGGGCGTCCACACCCTCCATCAGGCCCCTGGCAACCGCATTTGCGATAGACTGGGCATACCACTCCTCACGGTCAACGTCCACAAAGGGCAGATCGGACAGCGGGGTGTCGGGCTCATCAATCTCCTCGTCCGGATCAGGCTGGACGGGAATTATAATTTCCGGCACCACAGGCAGCACAGGCACCACAGGGGGAGCAGGATCAACCGGATCAGGTAGCCTATGAAGTATAGTCTCCGCTTCAGTGATCTGCACTGTGGCGTCTGCGTCTCTGAAGTACCTGCCGCACTCTGCGCAGTACCAGTGCTCAATGTTGCCCTCGGTTTCGGCCGTCGGCTCCACCCGGTTCACGTGGGTCAGTTCATGAGTGTGGACCGGCGGGTCCAGCTTCCCGAGCACCGTGTCCGCCTGAGTGATTTCCACCGTAGCGTTTGCGTCGATGAAATACCTGCCGCACTCTGCGCAGTACCAGTGCTCAATGTTGCCCTCGGTTTCGGCCGTCGGCTCCACCCGGTTCACGTGGGTCAG
>CATJRT010000418.1 GCA_949742895.1 uncultured Eubacteriales bacterium
CCACCTCTTACGGACAAAACGGAAATTCCCAACCGGTTGCGAATTTTACAGGCAGCCGCCCCACAAGGGCAGCTACCCGGTTTTGTTTTTCTTCTTGGCCTCTGGCCTCCAGACTTCGATGTAGAGGATCTTCGCTTGGACCGCCTCGCGGTATTCTGCAAGGTCCATCTGCATCATCTCGGTGTAGGTGACGCCGTTCCCGGACCACACCATACACCAAAATTCCTTGTTGGCCTTGGCCCGGCGGATTGCAGCCGGTACGGATGCCTCAGTTTCTAAGAAAGGTTTCAATCTCCGCGATCAGCTTCTCAGCGGTGCTCAGGTCTTCCTTCTCATCGAAGTACGCCATGCCGTCAGCCTTGACCTCCGGGGGGCTGACGACGCAGTTGCGGAACATACCATCCATATACTTCACGCTCTTGCGCTTGCCGCCGCCGGTATTGCCGCACTCATCATTGAAGTTGTAATACCAGGTGGGCGAAACGCTCTGGAGGGTGAATTTCTGACCATTGATGGTCACTTCCTTGGTCTTAGCCATATACTTTCTGTACCCCTTTTCTGATAGACTTTTCGGCCTTTTCGGCCAGTTTTTGGCAGGCATTGGTTAGCGGAAGTTCAGGAACGGGACGAAGATGTTGACCTGCTCCCCGCCCACTTCCTTGCCGCTGTTGGCGTCCGCAGGCTTGAGGACGCGGCAGTCCTCCTCGGCCACTTGGACCGCGCCCAGGTCGTTGGCATTGGTGATCGTGACTTGCACCGACTTCCGCTTGAGGGCAAGCTCCCGGACATAGGGCAGGGAGCTCGAAGTCTCCATCAGAGTGAAGGCGATGTTCCCGCTCTCGTTGGCGTTTTCGGAGTAGGCAACATCGCCCTTGACGCCGACGGTGGTGGTCACAATGTCCTCATTCCGGGTGATGGTAACAACGCCGTCGGCGGTAAAGCCGGTGATAATCTTGCCGTTGAGAATCAGGTTGACTTTCCGGGGGTCATAGGTTGCGACCTCGATGCCGTTTGCATTGGTAGCCATGGTTTAACCTCCTTACCGGTTCAGGGTGACACGCAGGACGCCCCGGACCTTGACGCTGTGGATAGCGCCTTCGAGCTGGGCCTCCCACTCGATGTTGGGCATGATGCGGTTCCGGGTCTGCTCATCGGTGGCCTCGGCTCGCTTGGGGATGGTGACGGTATAGATGCCGGAATTGCTATCCGCGTCCTTGGCGATGATGTTCAGCGCCGTTGCCCGGTTGAGGGCAGCGTAGACACCAGATGCCACGATGGCGAAGCCCGCGTCGGTGTAGCCGATCTTGGGATTGGACATGAAGATCGCGTAGAGGTTTTCCCTCATCTGGTAGGTGATGTAGTCAGCCCCCAGCACGTTGTCGATGAAGTTACCGTCGCCGCAAATACCGTTCTTGATGTATTCGTGCTTATACTCCACCGTGAAGAAGTTGACGAAATTCTCCTCCAGGATGTCGCGCTCGCTGTCGCGCAGATCAGGCGGGGTGAGGCCGTCGGGGACCTTCCACTTCCAGGTGACAGACTGCGGCCAGAAGGGACCGACACAGCCCAGCCAGGCGGCGTCTGCCCACTCGTTCAGGGGGTCTTCGGTATAGATGACGGCGCTGCGCCCGTGGGTGTTCTTGTAGTTTTTGTTGGTGGTCTGGCCGAAGTAGAATTTCCGGTGATCTTCCACACCAGCGCCCAGGGCCGCTTCGGTGGGCTCGGTACTCTCTGCCCAGGCGCACAGCGCGTCAACGCAGTCTTCGTCGATGACGTCGGTGAGGACGATGTAGAAGTCGTCGTCGATGTCCCGCAGGGCCTCGATTTCGGCGATGAGGTTCTGCGCTTTGGTCACATCCTCCCGGCCACTCTCGACCGACAACTGAGCGCCGGTCAGGCCCAGGCTCACCATGCAGTCCTCATCGGCGTACAAGCCGACCGTCTCATCGTACCCGGACACAGGCGTCCGAGTAGCAGACGTGAAGGCCACGGAATTGCCGTTGACCTTCGCGGTAAATTCCACATAGTCCTCGGTGAAGGCGACGTCCTCAAACAGCCCAGCGAAGCCCGTGTCGTCCGTGGGGGCCGCCTCTCCGGTCGTGACCGGCACCACAGGCTTGCCGCCCAGCTTGGCGTAGTAGGTGGTGGAAGGCTCCAGCGGGGTCGTGGTAACGGCCTCGTTGAAAGCAACGGTGAGAACGGAGGGCTTGCCCCCCTCATTCTGCGGGTTGTCGATGCCCGCGGTGCGGACTTTGCGGATGAGCGTGTCGGCCAGGGTGTGGTCCTGGTTAAACAGCCGGTCGATCTGCTTGGCGATCTTCTTACCGTCGAACGCCTGCTTGATGAGCTCCAGGTCGTTGTAGGTCTTCATCTCCGCCTTGCCCTCGGTGGAGAGCACCAAGATGTCAAGGCGTTCCGCAGGCGCAACCTTGGCGTCAATGGCGGTATAGACTTGGATGTCCTTACTCATAGCTGATTCACTCCTTTTTTTGTGTGGTAGTGGTGTGCTGAACTGTCTGGATGGTGCGCGTGTCGATTCTGGTATACCGGATGCGGACGTCGAAGCCCTTCCGCCTGGATTCTTCGTCTACCATGAGAGTGGACCGGTCTTGAACTGGGCCCACGTCCACAATGCAGATGCCCAGGCGGGCAAAGTCGTCGTAGCCCACTTGCATGAAGTAGCCTGCGGCCTTGTTTGCGATCTCCTCCGCCTCATCGGCACCACTGATCTCCTCCCCGTCTTCTCCCTCACGGTTCTCGCTGCAAACAGTGAAGGAAATAGTTGCGGATGGCATTTCCATCCGGTCCTCCAGGAGCTCCATAGGGTCCTCGGCGTCTCGGGTGGTTATGTCCCCCATCTCGCCGGTGCTGGTAAAGGGGGAGGTCATGGAGTAGATGCAGAAGGGCGGGTCCGCCTCCGGCTGCGCCTGATCGGACAGGATGACGGGGATTTGCAGGTATTTCCACAGCAGTCTCACGATGCCGTTTCTCAGGGCAACAGGCGTCATTTCGGCTTGCTTCCCCCCTTCTTCTCCACCATGTATCGCTTCATGGAGTGTATCGGGCCATGGGTGAGCTCCTGTTTGACGGTATAGACCTGATCGTCGTAGCCGTCCCGGAACTGGGCCCCGATCTCCAGCGTCTCGCCGTTGGTGTAGACCTTTTGGGCGTTGATGGTGGATGTGCCGCTGTCCATGTACTGCAAGTCCTCATTGTTCATAGGCATTACGACGCCCTGGAAGGGGCCCTCCACCTTCTTGCCGCCGGTGAACTGGCCGCCCTTCTCGGGGTCGTAGTGGCCTTCCTCCTTGGTGATGCGGTACATGGTGTGCAAGAGGCTTCGGGGAAGCCTCGGGCCTTTCCACGTTCTCACGATTGCCCGCCTCCTTCCACTTTGTAGGCAATACTCCCTATCAGCCGCCCGGTATCATAAAGGGGGTGCTGTTGGGTGGTGGTGAGTTGAGTTATCTTGGACTTCGGAGGCTCAAGGCCAGCGTTCATGAACTGACGGGTCATGTCGGTGGCGATACGCCCCACATAGTCCGCCGCCTGCTGGGCCGTCCAACCCTTGCGGATGATATTGGTGACAGCCTCCTTGCAGGCCGTAGACAGATCCGCCCGGCCAGCGTCGAAACTGGCCCGTATGAAACTGCGCTCGGGGATGTTTACACTCTTGACCAGCATATATAACCAGTCGTAGTCCTTCGGGTCGTAGTCGCTGCGGGTGCTGGAGCTGATGGTGTTTGTCACGGTCCGGTGATCCTTGCTTCTGGCCTTCCGCTTCCGGGGGCGCACAAGGAAGCTCACGCCCGGCTGACGGCCAGGAATCCACTGGAGATCATTGAAGGACCGGGGGCTCCCCGCCTTCTTGGCCTCATCGGTCAGGGGGATGGTGAGGTTGCGGACGTTCTTTGCTGTGATGGTGGCCCCGTACTCATGCACATGGGCGATCATCAAGAGGTCGCTGTCGGAGCTCCCCATAATGCCCACATGAATTTGCAGGGACCGCAGGGCCGCCAGCTCCTTCTTGATGCGCTCCAGCTCAGGACGGACGGTATCTCTCAGGACCCTCATGTCACCACCGCCTGTATGCCGAAATGATGGTCTGCCATGTCCCGCTGATCTCCTTATCGAAGGTCCAGGAGACATCGGAAATGCTAAAGGCAGACAGCCCGGCAGCGTCGTGGTCCATGATGGCCCACTGTTGGGCGATCATATTCCAGAGCACCGCCTCCAGATCGGCCGGAAAGTCGGACGGCTCCTCTTCGGTCCCGTCCTTGGGGAGGATGTAGCCTGCGGTGTACTCCACCAGCAGATAGCGCCTGGGCGCGATGTAGTCCCGGGCAAGACCGCCTATGTGCCCATGATAGGTCCAGCCGTCCTCCCGGTAGACCACGCCGATGCTGCCGTCATCGTCCCAGTAGTAGCCGTCCAGCTCCACGTCGTTGTCGGTGTCTGTGATCTTGGCGATCTTTCGGATGGGGTACTGCTCCAGGACAA
>CATJRT010000419.1 GCA_949742895.1 uncultured Eubacteriales bacterium
CGCCCCATCTTTGTTGGGTATCGTGATAGCTTTCGCCGCCAAAAGCTGGTATGGTTGTGGGCTGGAACCACCGAAAAATATCAAGGAGGGTAACGAAAATGACGAAATACGAACGCCACCCCGCGCCGGAGAAGCTGCTCCGGCAGATCACCACCGAGGCGGTCAACCTGCTGGCCCTGGGCGGGCCGGACAACATCAAGGCCGCGGCGCTCCCGGAGGTCGGGGTGGCCCTGATCGTCAAAGCCTGGGGACTGCCCCAAGAGGATCTGGATGCCAGCGCCACCCTGATCCAGGAGCAGAAAAAGCTGGTGAGCGGCGAGGCCACCCTGCCCGATGACAGGCTGCTGGAGCCCTACGACGGCGGGATGATCGCCGAACTGGTCTGGGGCCTGTTTGAGACGGCGGTGCGGCTGGACGGCACCGATGAGCGCAAGGCCATCCACCGGCTGGCACTGCTGATGGCGGACGCCCTGGACTTCGACGAGTGGATCGAGGAAAGCGGGCCGGGCGGTACTCAAAACTGAATCGGAACAGAGTGGGGCTGTCCCTGGGGGGCAGCCCACTTTTTCAACCGAAGGAGGTGTTTCAATGCCAAACAATGTTACCAATCAGATCACATTCGGCCCGGATGACGCCTCACGGGCCGCGTTCCAGCATATGCTCCATGAATTACAGGCAGACGGTGAGCCTTTAGGCAGCATTGACTTTAATAAGCTGATCCCCATGCCCCAAGAGCTGAATATCGAGTGCGGCAGCCGGACAGACAAAGGGATAAAGCTATACAAGGAGTTTTTGCTGGAGAGCACGGCGGTTTCCATCAGCACCCTGCAAACCTCCAAGGAAATGCAGGCCGCGGCGGCGGCCTCGCACACGGAAAAGTGGGATGCCGTGAAAAAGGCAGACCCCGAGGTGTGGGCACTGGGCGAAAAAGCATACCAGAACATCCAGAAACACGGCTGTCCCACTTGGTATGAGTGGTCTATCCAGCACTGGGGCACCAAATGGAACGCCTATCAGTGCCTGCCCCTGGATGAGAAAGATGACACGATGGAGTTTTTTACAGCATGGAGCGCCGTCCCAAAGCTGGTGAAGCTGCTGTCTGAAAAATATCCCGGTCAAAAGGTCACCTACCGCTGGGCGGATGAGGATCTGGGGAGCAATGTCGGGGAAATCGTGTTCAAAGACGGGGTGGAGATCGAAGAAAACATCCCGGAGACCGGCTCCTGTGCGGCCTTTGAGATGTCCGCCGAACTCACGGGGATGGATCTGGCCGAATGCGGGCTGTTCCTAACGGCAGACAGATCCACCTATGAATTTCGGGACGAGGACGATCCCCCGCCCCATGCCTCCAAGCAGAAGAAACGGGGGCGGGACAGGTGAAACCAGACTACTCCCACACCTATGAAACCTGCGTCCACAGCAAAAAACGGAAGGACGCGCCCTGGCGGGTCACCAGCGGGTGTGACAATCGGGTATGTCTGTTCACGGGCAGGTATTATGAGCTGCCCAACAATACCGTGTGCCATACCTGCCCGTTTTACTTCAAAGGTGAGGAGGATTCAAGATGATCCGTCTTCATTTGCGAAAGGAGAAGGTCAGATGAATTTTTTTGAGCAGGAGCTCCGCAGGCTGTTTGACGACAGCGGGATCGTCGACGATCCCATCTATTCTGGGCGGTGCTGTTTCGCAGCTCTGGGAAAAGATCTGCGGATGCGCGCCCGATTTTCCACGACTCGCGGCCCGAAAGAGTTTGACGCACTGGAACTGACGGTGCTGCACCGCACGGACGGGCCGTTGGACACTTTGATACTACGGTTCAAAGACGTGATGGGCATGAAAATAGACCCCAGCCATTACGAAATGCGCAACGGAATGGAACCCCACATCTGGGAAAAAGAAACACAAGTGGACTGGAATTTATATCAACCCACCGACGCCGACTATGAATCGATCCGGCAGGCCGCGAAGCAGTATCTGAATATGTTTCGGGACCGGCAGAAAGAGCGTGTCCAAGGCGAGCCCGATCTGAGCATCCAGATCAAAGCCGGTCAGAAACCCCTTGGGCACGTCCAGATCCATCGGCAGGCCGCCCGGAAAGGCAGAGGTGAGCGGTGATGGAGCCCAGCGATATTTTACAAGCGCGGCTGGACCGAGATAAGGACAAAACAGAGCCGCCCTGCTCCATACAGGGACAAGAGAGGTAAATATGGTAAAAAATATTACAACAGACGACCTGCGCCGGCTGGAGGATCAGGAGGGCCTGATCCTCCAGGGCTGCGGCGGGGACCCCCAGGAGTGGGTAGACGGCATCAACGAGCTGTTCACTGAGGCGGGCATCCTGCTCAACGGCAGCACGTTCAAAGCGGAGGATGTGTCCGTGTTCCAAAACGGCAAGCTCACCAATATGCTGTTCCCCTTTGAAGGGGTGGATCTGGCCATCGGCAAGCTGTCCATGTGGCGTATCCAGACCCATGGCCAATTCGGCGGCACCTGGTTAACGGACTATGTGCCCAATAAGCTGGGTGGCTTTATTGATGAGCGGCCCGCACCCGTCAAGCCCTCCATGACGCTGTTGGGCCAAGACGGGAACATCTTCTCCATCATGGCCCGGGCCTCCGGCCTGCTGCGGGAGGCTGGACTCAAGGAGCAGGCCGCCGAGATGCGCGGCCGTGTCACATCCTGCGGCGACTATTACGAAGCCCTCAATATCATCAGCGAATATGTGGATACGGAATTGTCCGACCACACCCAACCCCAAAAATCTCACAAAAAGAAAGGACGCGATGCACATGAGCGATAACCCTTATTGGAAAATCATCCACGGCGACTCCCTGAAGCTGCTGCCCGGCTTCGCCCCCGGCGTGTTCGACGCCGTGATCACCGACCCGCCCTACGCCTCCGGGGGCCGCACCCAGGCGGAGAAGAACAAGTCCACCGCCAAGAAATACTCCAGCATGGATGCCGGCGCCCCCCCCGACTTTGAGGGCGACGCCAAGGATCAGCGCTCCTGGACCCGCTGGACGGCGGAGTGGCTGGCGGACGCCCGGCGGGCCTGCAAGCCCGGCGCC
>CATJRT010000420.1 GCA_949742895.1 uncultured Eubacteriales bacterium
AATGCGCAAGCCTACCGTGTCCCTGGTGTTGGGCGGTGGGCACTCCATCGGCGTACCGCTGGCGGTGGCAGCGAAGGAATCGTTCATCGTTCCCTCCGGGGCCATGACCATTCATCCGGTGCGGCTCAACGGGCTGGTTATCGGGGTGAGCCAGACCTTCCACTACTTCGAGCGCATACAGGACCGCATCTGCGACTTTGTGGTGCGCAACAGCCGCATCAGCCGGGAGGATTTTGAGCATCTGATGCTGAACACCGGTGAGATGGCAGCAGACGTGGGCAGCGTCATTTACGGCGAGGAAGCGGTCCGATTGGGGTTGATCGACCACCTGGGCGGTCTGTCCGATGCGTTGGCCTGCCTGCACGCCCGGATGCGGGAAAAAACAGCGTCTGAGCAGTCGTGAACGGCAAGTCCCTCCGGCAAAGGAGGGACTTTTGCAATTTTAGGTAGTTGATAGCTGCCAGACCGGCTTCCTCCAAAAGCGGCAAATCTAAAGGCCAAAAAACCTATTTTCTGGAAATCGCAACCATAGCCAGATACAGCATTTTCAGCAAACTGTCGCTCATCTACCTGCAATGGGCCGTTATCCACAGTGGATAACGGCCCATTGCGCTTATTTTTCAGCAATAATCAGATAACGATGAATCGTGCCTTCAATCCTTCCATTCCGATCAATCATATCCTGCATTTTCAACAGCCGATCAAAACATTTATCCACCGAAAATCCGGGGAATTCCCACTCGATGATATGGGCAAACCATACAAACGCCCCTATATCATAAAATTTGATGGGACGATACGCTTCGTCTGACTTGATAATCTTAAATCCGGCAGCTTCAAAATTTTTGCGCTGCTTCTCAAGCGTCAAATGCGGAAAAGGCTTGTATGTGCCGGGCAGCACCATTTCGACTAAATCCCTGTCGTTATTCCCGCCCACCTGTTCTGTAATAAACATACCGTTTTGACGCAGCAGTCTGAATGTTTCTCTTGCATCAAAGCTGCCGTGCCGGTTCAAAACCAGGTCAAACGCCTCATCTTCAAAAGGAATCTCAGCTGGATTATTACATTCCTTGAAGTTGATCCCCAACGGCAACAGCTTTTCCGTACACAGCTTAACATTTGGCGGATAGCCCTCCGTTGCGGATGTTTTGTCATATGGATGATGCAAGGACAGCAAAAACTCGCCGCCTCCCGTATCATAATCCATAATATCCATGTCGCGTTTCAAATAGCGTCCAACTAACTTTCCATAGTTCCAGGGCAGGTCGTTTTCCTCTTCATATCTTCCTCGAATATGTGAAAAATCCCAGCCGCGAATATATGCCGCTTGCTCCTCCTGCTTCCAGAGGGTTCTCAAATAGCTGCTGTTCATAAAACTGCGTTCCTTTCATTTAAAAAATTGCTTTCATAACAGGTGCAGTCCCTGACAACATAGAATCATCATTGTCCCCGGTACAATCTGTTGTCAGTTTTTAGAACTGCACCGGGCGCTTAATTCGTTTCATCGCATTTAACCTCCTGACTTTGTAATGCTTACAATTTTACCACAGCGATTTATCCAATTCAATACGGTTTTGTAAACTGTCGCGTCAGCCCGTTTGGGTCCTATCTGTCTTTTTTACAAAACAAAGCAGGTTTGTTATAACTCAAAGGTTTAAACCTTTGAACCAATCGGAACTTCTCTCGAACCCTGGTTAGGTTTATAATGGGGGCAGTTTGAAGGGAGTGTGTTTTCTATGAAAAAAATAGCTGCATTTGTGCTGGGCCTCACCATGGCCCTAAGCCTCGCCGCCTGCGGACAGCCGGGGACCTCGGCCTCTCAGGCCGTTCCATCCGATCCGCCGGAGGAAACACAAGCTGTATCCACCCCAATCCCTGAAGCGCCAGACACATCTGCACCTGAGCCGGAAAACACCGCTGATTTGGAAACCGGGGCTGGCGGTAAGACCTTGGTTGTCTGCTTCTCTGCCACCGGCAGCACTCAGAGGGTGGCCGGATACATTGCCAGCGCCGCAGAGGCTGACCAATTTGAGCTGGTTCCTGCCGAACCATACACCTCTGCCGACCTGAGCTGGACTACGGAGGGCAGCCGGGTCAATTTGGAGCACAATGACGAGTCCCTGCAAGACGTGAAGCTGGTGGCCAATACCGTGGACAACTGGGAGGATTACGACACAGTTTTCGTCGGATATCCTATCTGGTGGGGCATCGCGGCATGGCCGGTGAACGACTTTGTGAAAAACAACGACTTCACTGGCAAGACAGTGATCCCCTTCTGCACCTCCTCCAGCTCTGGCCTGGGTGAAAGCGGTGAGCTGCTGGCCCAGATGGCCGAAACTGGGGACTGGCAGACCGGGATGCGGTTCTCCTCCAGTGCTTCTGAGGACGATGTGGCCGGGTGGGTCAACGCCCTGGGCCGCGGGGCTGCGGGGGAATGATACCATGAACAGACCTTATGTGATCTGCCATATGCTCACTTCCCTGGATGGAAAGATCGACGGCGCTTTTATGTCTGCCCCGGAGGCCGGGCCTATCGCGGCAGAATATGGGCGGATGCGGAGCATCTTCGAGTGTCAAGCCGCTGTCCGGCTGCATTGCCTGTAAGACCTGTGTGAGCAAGCACAAGTACGTTTTTGACAATGCAGTCAACGAATTTTTGGATATCGCTGGGGATTATGACGGCTTCGTGTTCGGCACCCCCGTCCACTGGGGCGGGGCTTCCGGCAGCATGACCTCCTTTGTGGACCGGGCACTTTACGCCGACGTGTGCGGCAGCGGAGAGCGCTTCCTGCTCAAGCCTGCGGCGGCGGTGATCTCCGCCCGGCGGGCGGGAACCACCGCCACCTGGGATCAGGTCAACAAGTATTTTGCCCTAATGCAGATTCCCGATACTGGAACATCGTCCACGGGACCACACCGGAGCAGGTCCGTCAAGACTTAGAGGGGATGCAGACCATGCGCATCCTGGGTAAGAACATGGCCTTTTTCCTGAAATGCAAAGAGGCCGGGCTGGCGGCGGGCCTCCCTCTTCCCCAGCGAAAGGCCATCACCTTCACCAACTTCATCCGGTAACCGGGAAGAAAAAGCAAAACTCCATACTGGACTGCGGGATGGTGGTCCTCCTGTCCCTTGCTTGTGTGAGTACTTCCTAATCCGGCGCAGGGGCCGGATTACCAGATCACTGGCCTGGACCAAGAGATAGTCTACTGGTGTGGTGGGTGAGGAGGATGAGGAAAGCCCGCCGAGAAGATAGTTCCGGCGGGCTTAGCAGTACAGAAGATATGAAAAATACTACGTTCTGCGATAAAGCAACACAGACCTTCTCGGAAATCAGGACCATCATGGCGGATTTTGCTTATTAAGCCCTCGCATATCTGCCAAAAAGTGTTTGAGGATGGCCAGATGCTGTCCACCGCGTACAAGCGCCCGCAAACCCAGAAAGCATGAGCCGCAAAAAGCTGGCCCGCTGGAAAGCCTTCCGTCCCTCCTTTCCTCTGGCTGCCATTCTACCTCTCCATTTTAGAACCCGGATGCTCCTTCGAGTATCCGGGTTCTTCGATAGGCTAACGTCGGGCAGGCTATGCCTGTCCGACACTTTTTGTGCGTTTTACACAAAATATACTTTACTTTTTCTGGTGCTTCATGTAAGATATAGTTGTAATCCCTCATATTGAGCCAAAAGGAGGCTTTCACATGAAACTGAGCTTTTTTGGCGCAGCCAAGGCCGTTACCGGAAGCTGCCACTGTGTAGAGGTCAACGGACACAAGGTCCTCATCGACTGCGGTCTACAACAGGGCCGGGACGAACGAGACAACAGTGAGTTGGACTTTTCCCCGTCCTACATTGACGACATGGTAATCACTCATGCCCACATCGACCACTCCGGCCGAATCCCTCTGCTGGTAAAGCAGGGTTTCTCGGGCAACATCTACTGCACCCGGCTCACCGCGCAACTGTTGGACATCATGCTGCGGGACTCCGCCCATATCCAGGAAAGTGATGCCGCCTGGGAGAACCAGAAGGGCAAGCGCGCAGGTAAAGAACCGGTGGAGCCGCTTTACACCGTGGTGGATGTGGAAAAGGCCCTGCGGCACATCGTCACCTGCGAATATGGCCAGGAGCTGGACATTACCGACGGTATCAGGATCCGCTTTGTGGATGCAGGCCATCTGCTGGGCTCCGCCTGCGTGGAGATGTGGCTTACAGAGCATGAGCAGACCCGGAAAATCGTCTTTTCCGGCGACCTGGGCAACCGCAAGCAGCCCATCATCCGCACGCCCCAATACATCACCGACGCGGACTATGTGGTCACAGAGAGCACCTACGGCGACCGGCTCCACTCTGTAAAGGAGAAGCCCAACTATGCCTTGGACTTGGCCCAGGTCATCGAAGAGACCTTAGCTAAGGGGGGCAACCTGGTAATCCCCTCCTTCGCGGTAGGCCGTACCCAGGAGCTTTTGTACTTCATCCGGGAAATCAAAGAGCAGGGTTTGGTGAAGTGCGATCCCGGCTTCCAGGTCTATGTGGACTCCCCCCTGGCCGGTGCGGCTACCGAGATTTTCTCCGGCGACCTGACGGGCTATCTGGATGAGGAGGAAATCCAAACCCTGCGGGGCGGTGCGCTGTTCCGCTTCCCGGGCCTGAACATCACTGAGAGCAGCGAGGAATCCAAGGAGCTTAATCTGGACCCCAAGCCCAAGGTCATCATCTCAGCCTCCGGTATGTGCGACGCGGGCCGCATCCGGCACCACCTGAAGCATAACCTATGGCGACCGGAGTCCGCCATCCTGTTCGTGGGCTACCAGGCGGACGGCTCCCTGGGCCGTAGATTGCTGGACGGCGCGTCCCATGTAAAGCTTTTCGGTGAGGAGATCGCTGTGCGAGCGCGGATCGTTCGTTTCCACGGCCTCAGCTCCCACGCCGACCGGGACGGCCTACTGCGGTGGATCAACGCCTATTCCCCCAAGCCCCAAGAGGGGTTTGTGGTCCACGGCGAGCACAAGACCACCGAGAACTACGCGCAGACCCTGCGGGAGCTGGGCTTCTCCGCCCACTCGCCCAACTACGAGGAGGTCTACGACCTGCTGGAGGGCCGCATCACCGCCCCAGGCATCATCCTGGAGCCGAAGACCGTTTCCCACATCGACGCCGGATCCCCGGCCTGGCGCCGTCTGGAGGACGTGGGGCAGAAGCTCATGGAGGTCATCGCCCACAACAAAGGTGGCTCCAACAAGGATCTGGGCAAGTTTGCCGACCAGCTCCGGGCCATCATCGAGAAGTGGGATCGGTAAGTGTGCATGAATCCGCTGCAAGGCTATTTGGAAGCCAACGGCATCTTATTATGCAATCGGAATCCCGACCTGCCCGCGTTAGAGGATGTGGGCTGTACCTGGCAGGATGTAACGGAGCTGATCGACCAGCATAAGCTCTTTTATTCCAAGGTGTTCCGCAAGCGAACGACCTACCTGTCTCCCGAAGCCTACTATCTTCTGAAGGCAGTGAAGCCGCGCAAGCCCCTCACTCCGGTAGCGGAGCATATTCTTTCCTTGCTGGACAACGGTTCAACTGCTGAAACCGCTTTCTTAAAGCAGGTCTGCGGCCTGTCCCCCAAAGAATATCGGGATGGCTTTGATTTCCTGCTCCAAAACCTCTCTGTCACCGCCATGGCAAACGGCGCTGCTCTGACCGAGAACTGGTCTACCTTTCAATACGGAACCGCACAGGCTTGGGAGGCGCTGTCTCCGCCGCCGCCTCTGTGCAAAAACCCGAAGGTGCGCCTGTGGGCGCTGCTGCGGCTCACGGTGCCGGAGCGCTGTTTCCGTTCTCTCATTCAATAAGCCGTAAAAATTCCCCGAAAGAGCAATCTTCCGGGGAATTCTTATGGCTCATTCCGCTTTATGCCCCCGGGCGATGATGACGTCCACCACCCGCTGGGCCAGCTCCCGGCACTGCTCCTTTTCCGGAGCCTCCACCATCACCCGCACCAACGGCTCGGTGCCCGACTCCCGGACCAGGATCCGGCCCGTGTCCCCCAGCTCGTCCGCCACGGCCTGCACCGCCGCCTGGACCGCAGGGTCGTCCTGAGCGGTCTTTTTGTCCTTCACCCGCACATTGACCAGCACCTGGGGATAGATGGTCAACGGCTCCACCAAACGGCTCAATGACTCCTTTTTTGCCATCATCACCTCCATGATCTTCAGCGCAGTGAGAATGCCGTCCCCGGTGCGGGCGTATTTGGAGAAAATGATATGCCCGGACTGCTCGCCGCCCAGCCGTCGGCCGTTTTTCACCATATCCTCGTAAACGTATTTGTCCCCCACGGCGGTCTTGACGTAGCCGATGCCCGCCGCGTCCAGCGCTTTATACAGACCGAAGTTGGACATCACCGTGGTCACCACCGTGTTGGTCAGCAGCTTGCCCCGCTCCTTCATATAGCGGCTGTAGAGGTACATGATCTGGTCGCCGTCCACCAGCTCGCCCTTTTCGTCCACCGCCAGGCAACGGTCCGCGTCCCCGTCAAAGGCAAAGCCCGCGTCCATGCCGTTCTCCTTCACATACCGTTTCAGCCCTTCGATGTGGGTAGACCCGGAGTCCAGGTTGATGTTCAGCCCGTCGGGACGGTCGTTGATGACGTGTACGTCCGCACCCAGAGAGCGGAACACGCTGGGCGCGATGGACCACGCTGAGCCGTTGGCACAGTCCAGGGCGATCTTCTTGCCCCGAAAGGAATATACTGCCAAGGAAATGAGGTAGCCCATGTATCGGTTGCGCCCTGCGGTGTGGTCCACGATGCTTCCCAGCCCGTCCTCAGTGGCCAGGGGAATCTGAGCGAAGGTCTGACCATACAGCTCCAGATTGCCGTCCAGGTAGTCCTCCACCAGCCGGATGGTGGATTCATCCATCTTTTCCCCCTCCCGGTTGAGTAGCTTGATGCCGTTGTCGTAGTAGGGATTGTGGGAGGCAGAAATCATCACGCCGCAGTCGAAGCCGTCCGTCCGAGTGACGTAGGATACGGAGGGGGTGGTGGTGACGTGGAGCAGGTACACGTCCGCCCCGGAGGCGGCCATGCCCGCGCTGATGGCGTACTCCAGCATATAGCTGGAGCGCCTGGTGTCCTTGCCCACCACGATGCGGGCGCGGCGCTCCCGGCCATAGTACCAGCCCAAGAACCGCCCCACCTCATATGCGTGGTCAGCGGTAAGCTCCACGTTTGCCTTGCCCCGGAAGCCGTCGGTGCCGAAATATTTACCCATAGGTTACTCTCCCTTCATTTTGGGAACCACAATGCCCCCAGTCTTATAAATGCTGTCCGCCGGGACCGTGCCCCGGACGCAGGACAGGGGATAGATATTGCTGTGGGGTCCGATCACCGGGCCGGGATTGAGCACACTGTTGCAGCCCACCTCCACGAAGTCGCCCAACATCGCGCCGAACTTCTTCCGGCCCGTCTCGATCCGCTTCTCTCCGTCCTTCACAGCAACCAACGTCTTGTCGGACTTCACGTTGGAGGTGATGGAGCCCGCACCCATATGACTTTTGTAGCCCAGAATGGAATCGCCCACATAGTTGTAGTGGGGCACCTGCACACTGTCGAACAGGATCACGTTCTTCAGCTCCACCGAGTTGCCGACGACGCAGTTGGCCCCAACCAGGGCGGAACCCCGGATGAAGGCGCAGTGACGGACCTCTGTGCCTGGCCCGATGATGCAGGGCGCACCCAAAAAGGCGGAGTGGGCAATTCTGGCAGTACAGTGGACCCACACGCCGGCCCCCATCTCCTCGTATTCATCCCCCAGGGTGGGACCCAGGGACAGGATCAGCTCCTTGATGCCGTCCAGGGCCTGCCAAGGGTATTCGAAGCGGGCCAGATACTCCCCCACAAGGGTATGGCTCAGATCAAACAGCCCGGTTGTGTTCAAATTCATGGGTAAACCTCCTTATTTCTTGCTTTTTTCATCCTTGAGATACTGATAGAAGTTGAGGGCACATAAGAGAACGCACATGGTCGGTGCCAAAAGATAATGCCACCTGCCCGGCCCGCCGGTCACGGAATCATGGATGATCCAAATCACGCAGACCGCATACCCAATCCCCGCAACCACGGCGGGCACAATCAAAAGGCACTTCTTTTTCTTGCAGATTACCTCATGCTTCTCCGCACTCTGTTTTGCGATACCAGAAACAATGAACCAGCTGCCATACACAGGCGGCGGCACAGAGGGGAGAAAAGATCATCCCCGGCAAGTCCACAATGGCCACCGACGGATTGGGAAGCCATGTCAGCGCACCAGCTCCAAAGAAGATGGCCCACATCAAATTGACCGTACTTTTCTTCATCGAATTCACCTCATTTTTGATTGGGGACCCGTTTTACCAGCACCCCGGCCACGACGCCCACCAGCACCCCGGCCACCGTCCCGGAGAGCCACAGCACCGGCAGATACCAGGCCAGCCGGGAGGTCTCCAGCAGGGCCATAGCCACTAAAATCTGTCCCGCGTTGTGGGCCACACCCCCCGCCACGCTGACGCCCACGGCGGAAAACTTCCCCGTTTTCCACAGCAGGCCCATCAGGGACAGGCTCAACACAGCCCCAGCAATGCTGTAGACCAGCGCCGCCCCGTTGCCGAACAGCAGCGTGACCAAAACGACGCGCGCCAGGGAGATGACGCACGCGTCCTTCCAGCCCAGACGGTACAGGGCAAACACGATGGCCAGGTTGGGCAGGCCCAGCTTCACCCCCGGCACGCCTATGGGCGGCAGAAGGGATTCCACATAGGACAGCACCAAGGCCAGTGCGATGAGCAGTCCATACTGGGCAACCTTCGACGCTTTCATGCTCTCCCCCCCCTCATCGAAGCAAAGTCCACTCAACTCCGTTTACGCCTGCGGCGAAAACTATGTTCGCTCCCTCGCCTCCCCCCGCAACACCCGCCTCGCTGGGCTTTCGTGGGGGTCCCATTATTTTGCGGCAGCGTCTACGCCATTTGGCTCGCCGCCTTCGATGGCTACAATCAGTTTGTTGGGCAGGCAAACGATGGACTCCCCGGCGTACTGGACGGCTCCCTGCCGGACGCAGACCTGGTCGGGGCAGGATGCCTCGATCACCCGGGCCGTCCCAGCTTGGATGACCAGGATGTTGGTGTGCGCCCCCTCTCCCAGCGTCACTTGGGTATCCTCGCCGAGGGGCAGCTCCATCACTGTTTCCCCGTCGATTTGGACGCAGACAGTCCCCCCGTCCTGCCGGGTGACAAACAGGAACAGGGCCAGCACCCCACAAGCAATCAATAGTACCGCAATGAGGATGATATCATTTCGGTGCGTTTTCACCGGCTTTTACCCTCCAAACCAGAGCAAGGGAGGACCTTTCGGCCTCCCTTTGCTTGGTACTTTTGACGCCCAGCGGACACAGGTCCGCCGGGTGTCTTCATTTGTTTCAGCTATTGGTAACAGTAGCGTTGGCAATGTTCAGCGCCACCAGGCACCCGGCTTTACATACCTCAATGCACTTGCCGCAACCGTCGCACTTGGAATAGTCGATGGAGGCCAGGTTGTCGGTAACGGTGATGGCCCCGGTGTGACAGTTCTTCTCGCACAGCTTGCAGCCGATGCACCCGGCGGAGCAACTCTTGCGGGTACCCGCGCCCTTCTGGTGGCTGTTGCAGTCCACCACCATGTGGGCGTCGGCGGGACGGATGGCGATGACGTTGTTGGGGCAGGTCTTGGCGCACAGCCCGCAGCCGATACAGGCCCGAGTGTCCACCTTGGCCAGCCCGCCGCTGATGTGGATGGCCCCCACGGGGCACACCCCGGCGCAGTCACCCAGGCCGATGCAGCCGTAGACGCACTTGCCCGTGCCGCCGAACAGCAGCTTGGCGGCGGCACAGCTCTCCAGGCCCTTGTAGTCCATCTTCACGGAAGTGGCCTCACAGGTGCCGGAACAGCGCACCTCGGCCACCTGCTTGGC
>CATJRT010000421.1 GCA_949742895.1 uncultured Eubacteriales bacterium
ACCCGATGGAGCGTGAAGTCCTCCGGCTCCGCTATATTGAAGGCGCCCGCTGGCGGCACCTGCCCTGGGGCGAGGTAGCCCTGCGGATTTATGGGGACAACGACGAGCGCTGCTTGCTTGCTGCTTACCGGCTGCATAAAAGGGCACTGAATAGCATTCAAAAAATGGGCTGCTGAAAAGCGCCCGCCGGGCGGATGGCAGGAAGAAAAGAAAACTACAAAAATTTGATAGTAAATGATAGTGAATGATAGCAAGCTTGTGTGCTATTCTCTAACCATCGGGGCAAAGGCGACAAGCCAACAACCATACCGAGAACAAGCCACCTGGGCACAGTGCCGGGTGGCTTTTCTTATGCCCTGGACAAAGGCTGGCCGCTCTTTGCACCTAAAGGTAGGAGAAAAGGGCCAAAACGGCAATGACGGGGAGCTTTCGGGACGGGAGAAAACCATTGTTGAGGCTTTAGAGGAACATAAGCGATGAGGAAAGGGGGCGGTTTGAGTAGCAAAGCTGAACGCACGGCAGGAGCTTTTCTGCCTGGATTATATCAAGGACGGCAATGCCGCGCAGGCAGCCATCCGGGCGGGGTATTCGTCCAAAAAGGCAAATACAACAGGTGCAAGGCTACGGGCAAATATGGGCATCCGCGCGCGTATTGACGAGCTGATGGCCGGAGTGCAGCAGGAGAGGATTGCCGATGCCGAGGAGGTGCTGCGGTATCTCACCAGTGTACTGCGCGGGGAGAGTACCGAGGAGGTGGCGGTGGGCACACCTGTCAGCCCAAAGGTTATTACAAAGCGGATTAGCGGCCGGGAACAGGTCAAGGCGGCGGAGCTGCTTGCCAAGCGCTACGGCCTGCTGACCGAGAAGGTGAAGCTGTCCGGCGGCCTGCCGGTGCAGATTGTGGACGATATGGGGGACAGCGGCGATGGCAGCGGTTAAGCTGTCGGATATCATTGCCCCTGCCTTTTCCACCGTCCACCAGGACATCAAGCGGCACCGGCATACCCACTACTGGCTCAAGGGCGGCCGGGGTTCCACCAAGTCCTCGTTCCTATCGGTGGAGATTGTGCTGGGTATGATGCGGGACGCCGCCCGGGGGGAGTATACCAATGCCATTGTGCTGCGCCGGTACGGTGTGACCCTCCGGGAAAGTGTATTCGAGCAGATCGGCTGGGCCATCAACGCCCTGGGCGTGCCGGAGCTCTGGAAGCCCAGCGTTTCCCCCATGTCCTGGACCTATCTGCCCACCGGCCAGCGCATCCTCTTCCGGGGTGCTGACGACCCCACAAAGGTGAAGTCCATCAAGTTCGCTGTGGGTTGGGCGAAATACCTGTGGTATGAGGAGGTCAACGAGTTCGAGGGGCCGGAGAAGCTTCGCTCCATCAACCAGTCAGTGCTGCGTGGCGGCGCTGATTTTTTTGTGTTCTATTCGTTCAACCCGCCGCAGGCAGCCCGGAACTGGGTCAATCAGTCTGCCGCCATCGAGAGGGACGACACGCTGGTGCATCATTCCACATACCTGAGCGTCCCGCCAGAATGGCTGGGGGAGCAGTTCCTTGTGGAGGCGGAGCACCTCAAAGCCATGAAGCCAACGGCCTACCGCCACGAATACCTGGGCGAGGTCACCGGCACCGGAGGCGAAGTGTTCAGCAACATCACCCTTCGGGCTATCACCGACGGGGAGATTGGCTGCTTTGATAACCTGCGGCGCGGGATTGACTGGGGCTATGCTGCGGACCCGTTCGCTTACAATGTCTGCCAGTATGATAAAACCCGGCGCCGGCTGTACATCTTTTACGAGCTCCACAGGGTCAAGCTGTCCAACCGGGCAGCGGCCGAGCTGATAAAGCCGGAGGCCGGCGGCGCCCGTATCACCTGCGACAGCGCCGAACCAAAAAGCATTGACGAGGTTAAGGGCTACGGCCTGCGGGTGGCGGGCGCCAGGAAAGGCCCCGACAGTGTGGAGTATGGTATCAAGTGGCTGCAGGGCCTGGAGGAAATTATCATCGACCCGGCCCGCTGCCCCGAAACTGCCCGGGAGTTCTCCGGCTATGAGCTGGAGCGCGACCGGGAGGGCAATTTCAAGGCCGGATACCCGGATAAGGGCAACCACCATATTGACGCTGTGCGGTATGCCTGTGAAGGCGATATGAGGCGCCCGGGCATCCGTGTGATGAAATAGAGGGGATGAAAATGGAAATCACAATCAACGAGGAGATTAAGCGGATGATTGAAACCGGGAATGGGGAGCGTATGGCCCTGCCGGAGATTATCGCCGAGGAAATTAGGGACTTTTATGCCTCCCCGCAGTTTGCCATCATGCAGGAGGCAGAACAGTATTACCGCAACCGCTCCGCCGTGCAGGGCAAGACAACCCAATACAAGGGCCGCAGCAATACCAAAATCGAGCATCCCATCCTGCGCAAGCTGGTGGACCAGAAAGCCAATTACCTGCTGTCCAAGCCGTTCAGCGTGGAGAGCGAAAGCACGGCCTATGCCGATGCGCTCAATGAGCTGATGGATAGCCGCTTCCGCCAGCAGATTAAGAGCTTTGGCAAGGGCGCGGTCCAGTCGGGTATTTCGTGGCTGGCGCCCTATTTCGAGGAGAGTACCCTCAAGTGGATGAGGCTGCCCAGCACCGAGGTGGTGCCCATCTGGCACGACCATGAGCATACCCGGCTGGACGCCTATATCCGGGTATACTCACAGGTTGTGTATAACGGCAGGAATAAAAGGGCCATCGCCCGGGTTGAGTGGTGGGACCGCCAGGGGGTGAAGAAATATAAGGCCCCGTGGCCCATTGTCGGCGCCCCGGTGCTGGAGCCGGACTATGACGGCGCCCCCGGCACCAACGAGTTCCCCCACTTTGAAATCAACGGGCAGCCCTACAACTGGGACGCCGTCCCCATCGTCTGGTGCAGGTACAACGAGGAGGAGCTGCCGCTCCAGTATTTCATCAAGGACCTGATTGACGACATCAACTGGCAGACCTCCATCACCGCCGATGTGCTGCGGGATGTGGCGAAGTTTGTCTTTGTACTGCGCAATTACGG
>CATJRT010000422.1 GCA_949742895.1 uncultured Eubacteriales bacterium
AGGCGGCGGACGCGGCCTGAAACCATCTTCCCAGTCTACTGGACAGGTGTTCCTGCCTGTCCTTGTGCTTTTTCTCCATTTGGGATTCCTCCTTTCTCGGAAGTTGGGCAAAACAAAAGCCGCTCCCTGAAAGAAGCTGCTGCTTCATCCCGGAAACGGCCTATCGCCTCGCCCACTTTTGGACGTTACAATCATAGCACATTTACATCCTCCATGTCATCGGCAAAAACCTTGCCAATTTATCTGCCATTTTTTCTTCGTCTCTCTGCCATATACCCTGCCATCAATCGCCCTCAAGCAGTGTCAGAACCTCCAGCCATGCGTCAAGGCATCCCGCCGGGGCCGTCCAAAGCCGGATGGCCAAAATGTTCACCGCCTGCTGGCGGAGCCGGTAATAGTGCCGGTCCGAGATATCCAGACGATATAGAATCTCAGCATGGGTCAGCTTTTCAGGCGTAAGGAACGTCTGGAAAATGATATTATACATCATCTCCCCGTTCCCCGGCTTCTGCCGAAGGACTGTAAGCGCGTCGTTGATCCGATCCAGCAGCAAACGCGACCGCTTAATGCTCTGCATCCTGTGCTCCAGCCGCATATTACCTATGGCCAGCTGGGTATCCACCGCACCCAGCAGCGCGTCCAGGTCACCCAGCGGCTGGTTCAGTTCCTCCGCAACCTGCTTCGGGAAGCATTCCAGTGCCCAGACAATGTCACGGTAGTGCTTCAGCATCAGTTGGGTGTTGTGATACATCTTCCGGCGCATCTTCTGCTCCGTCACCCGGGCCTTTTTGCTCACTATGCTCTGATCCTCCACGAATCCGCGGCGCTCCAGCATGGACAAGATCTCCCCTGTCCCCGGAAAAACTGCGCTGTCAGCTGCTTCACCACAACGGGATGCCTTCAAATCTGCCATAATCAAGTCCTCCTATGTCGTGTCCCGGCCCGGCCCTGGGGCCAAAAACCGGCTCAGTCTTCTGTTCGCGCGCGCGTGCAAAGATACCCTGGCAGTCCCTTTCACAATTCCTACAATTCTTACGCAGAGAAAAATACGCGCGCGTAATAAAGGGGTCCGAAAGTGCAACACGGGTTTCAAGCACCGGCTGAAGCGGTTCCTGAACTGCCAGGTGCTTGCTGTACCACGCAACCAGCCTGCCAACCCGTTCGTTAGCAGTGTCTCCGTCAAAATGCGTATTTTGGCCCAATATGAGTATTTTGCTTAAAATGCGTTTGACCTGTTCACATGACGGCACACTGGCCAACTGCCCGGAAGGATAGCCAGCGTTGAAGATCAGGCAGCCATAAGAGCCTGGCAGCTTTTGCAGCGGGAAGGCATCCGCGTACTTTTTGAAAAAGCGCCAAACCTTTGTCTTCTCCCATCCCCAGCGCTGTCCAAGGGTCTCCAGGGTCAATACTGCGCCGTACCGCCCAAATTGGACTGTCGGCGCCATATGAGAAAACGCATTGCCGGACTCTTGCCATACTGTGTGGCACCAGAGGTCAAGCCATGCGTCTGTCTCCTCAAAATGATAGTGCGCCTCCACAAGGCGCTGTGTGATGTCCCGGGGCAGGCATAGGAACCCATAGCCCTGGGTTGCGTAAACGGCTCCGGCGCCCATACAGGGCTCACCAGAACACTGAACTACCCAGTCTTTGATCTGGTAGGTGAGCTTTTTGGTCTTTGGATCCAGTTCATAGTCTATATAGTCCAACTGGGCCAGCTTGTCCATCATTTCCAGGGCAATGCGGCGGTTCCTGATCCTCAGAATGCTTTTGAGGCCCACAATGCCGCCTGCCCAAGAACCAGCGGTCACCTGATTGAGGTAGCCGCAGTAGTGGGCTTGCCCGTTGCGGAACGCTGCACGGGAAGCTAACCGCGCCCAAGCGCCCATGATGCCCTTGCCGGACGGCATTTGATTGCGGGGGAGTTTGACCCACTTGTACTTCAGCTGGCACTTCATCGGTGCGTTCCCCTTCCCTGGTTGGATTGAAAAAAGCCTCGCCTTGTGCAAGGACAGCTGCACAAGGCGAGGCAACACAAACGCAAATTACCTGTATGGGACCACCATCCCCTACCCATGGAGTGTCCCCAAAAAACCCACTGGATGGATGATATGCTCCCCTTTGGCGTCCAGATCCAATGCAGGATCCACCAGTGTTATGGCCCGGCGGATACTGCTGTAACCGTATCTGCCCCGAATCCTGTCCAACACCTGGTCGATATCGGCCCGGCGCTGAGCTTTCTGCCGCTCCGGGAACAGGGACAGTTGCACAATACCGGTCGTTGGCGTCAGTCCACTGGCCTTCACTGACAGGCTGCGAACAGGCTCTCCCCGCTGTGATGCCTTTGGAACAGCTCCATGGCAGCCTCCCAGATATCCAGTGTGTTCGCGGTAGGATGGGGCAGCCTGGCCTGTCGGCCATAGGCCCGCAGCAGGTGATCCCTAACCCCCACCGACACGGTGGAGCACAGGCAGCCCTGCTCCCGCAGCCTGGCTCCGACGCTCTCGCACAAGGCCATAAGGGTAATCTTCACATCATCCCCGCTGACCAGATCCCGGGGTGCTGTGGTAGAATTGCCGACGCTTTTCATGGGCGGGACCGAGTAGTACCGCCGGACACCGGAGTGATCCTGCCCATTGGCAAACTGATGAAGCATGATGCCGTTCCTGCCCAGCAGCCAGTACAGGAAGTCCGTATTGGCCTGGGCAAGGCCGCCGATGGTGGTGATCCCATACTGGTTCAGCTTCCGGGTGGTGGCCGGCCCCACGTAGAGCAGGTCACCCACCGGGAGGTTCCATGTCCGTTCCTGGTAATTCTCCGGACTGATGACAGTGGTGGCATCCGGCTTTTTCATATCTGAGCCCAGTTTGGCGAATACTTTATTAAACGACACCCCCACCGAAACCGTCAGCCCCAGCTCCTGCCGGATCCGGCCCCGGATATGGTCGGCAATGACAGGCCCGTCTCCGAACAGTCCCACCGAGCCGGTAACATCCAGCCAGCACTCGTCCAGGCCAAAGGGTTCCACCTGGTCGGTGTAGCTGGTATAGATCTCCCTGGCGCGGGCGGAGAACGAAAGGTAGCGCTCATAATGGGCTGGCACACAGATCAGGCCAGGGCACTGCTGGCGGGCCTCCCACAGCACTTGGCCGGTGTGGATGCCAAACCGCTTGGCGATATCGTTTTTGGCCAGGACAATACCATGGCGGGCATCTTCGTCCCCAGCGACCGCCACAGGCTTGTCCCGCAGCGTGGGATCATACAGGATTTCCACGCTGGCATAGAAATTGTTCATGTCCGAGTGCAAAATCACAGGCTTCATGCCCCCAGTATATGAAGATGTCCCAGCCTTCATCCCCGAAAGGAGTCTCTATCATGTGTGGAAGATACAGCTTAGCGCCTGACCAGTCTGCGGAGATCGCCCGGATCGTTGCGGAGGTACAGTCCCGGTTTGGGACTGGCAGCATCCACACCGGGGAAATATTCCCCACCAACACCGCCCCTGTCCTGCTTTTGGACCAGCAAAAAGCAACCCCCAAGCCGATGATCTGGGGATTTCCCAGCTTCAAAGGCAAGGGGGTCATCATAAACGCCCGGGGCGAGACGGCGCCAAACAAGCCGATGTTCCGCCGTTCCCTGTTGGAGCGGCGGTGCGTGGTGCCTACCACAGGCTTCTATGAGTGGGACAGCCAAAAGCGGAAATACCGCTTTCAGCTGCCTGGCCAGGATACGCTCTACCTGGCCGGCCTTTGGAACGTATTTCAGGGGGAGGAACGTTTTGTCATCCTGACCACCGCACCCAACGACACCATCATCAATGTCCATAACCGGATGCCGGTGCTGCTGACCGATGATGAAGTGATGCCCTGGCTCTATAACACTGGAGTGGCCTCCGCCAAACTGACGGCCCTGCAGCCAGCTTTAGCGTGTAGTTCCGCCTGAGAATCAAATGATCAAATCGTCCAGTCAGCACAGAACATCTTTTTAACCATTTGCCGTTCTTGTGTGGGCTTTTGGCCTGCCACCGATTTTTCAGCGGCCCCACGCCGGCTTCATTTGATTAACAGTCCAATAACACGTATTTGCTAACCTCCAACACAAATAAAAGAGGGCGGACTGCTCCGCCCTCTCTCAGCAAATCACACTAAAAGGCACGTGTGGACACTCCCTCGGAATGCACCACGAAGCCGCCTTTTTCTCGTCCTTGGCCTGAATTTTGGGGATGTAGCTACCATCGTCCACCTCAAAAATGGCAATCCAACCATCTTTCATGGTGACAAATGCGTAGTTGATGCCGTTGATGTATTTCCGGCTGATGTGTCCCGTTCCATTGTCCGTGACCCAGGCGTCGAATTCTTTCCTATCCATCATCAGTGATAACCTCCTCGTTTTAGCTTGCAAAGGCTTCCCACCTCTGTTATAGTTACATATAAACATTCCCATTTGCTAACCAGAATGCCAGACATGGCAAACCGACGCCGTTCTTCGGTTTTATGTCGCAGAACTATGAAGGATGCCGTTTTTATCGCAATACAATAGATTATTTAGGCTTTTAGGCAAAAATGCCTACAGTCAAACTGACCGTAGGCACTTTTGCGTATCAATGTTAGCAGCTCCACAATTTCCATTCTATCCCAGTTGCTTTGGTGAGGCCATTGAGCTGGCCAAGCAGAAGATGGACCAGAAAAACGTCTACTTCACCAACCCCGCCTTCGATAAGCGTTAAAAATCTCAAATCTTAATAAATCCCAGTATCCCGGTCAGAAAAGTCCGTGATACTGGGATTCTTTCCATTTCTCGGAACCAATTCAGCAATCTTATAC
>CATJRT010000423.1 GCA_949742895.1 uncultured Eubacteriales bacterium
GATACTCCTGTGTCCCCTGAGCTGCTCCCGCCCAAGGACGGGGAGATCGCCCAAAAAACGGAGGAGTTGGTAGGGCCTTATGAGCTGCACGACTTCTACCTGTATCACGCTATTCGTTGGGGCTCCCCGCCCCATAAAGTGTTTCGGCTTGCCATATATGCCTTCGACGGGCGGTATGACCGGGAGACGCTGCTGAAGTGGTTGAAAAGCTTCTACCGCCGGTTCTTTGCCCAGCAGTTCAAGCGCTCCTGTCTGCCAGACGGGCCAAAGGTGGGCAGCGTGGCGCTGTCTCCCCGGGGCGACTGGCGGATGCCATCTGACGCAGTGGTAAAGCTGTGGCTGGACGAATTGGAGGAGCTGTAAAGCCTTTTCCGCTGTGGGGACGTACCAAACAAAAGGAGTTGTTATTCTTGCCGATCTTGATCGATCTATTCTTGACCTTCGCCCGCGTAGGCGTATGTACCTTTGGCGGCGGCTATGCCATGCTGCCCATCCTTCAGCGGGAGCTGGTGGAGAACAAAAAGTGGTCCACCGAGGAGGAGCTGGCGGATTACTACGCCGTAGGCCAGTGTACCCCCGGCGTCATCGCCGTGAACACCGCTACCTTCGTGGGCCGCAGTCAGGCGGGCGTCGCTGGAGGCATTTTTGCCACCCTGGGGCTGGTGTTCCCGTCCATCGTCATCATTCTGGTCATCGCCGCTTTCCTGCAAAACTTCATGCACATCCAGTGGGTGGTCCATGCCTTCAACGGTGTGCGGGCCGGGGTGGTGGCCCTCATCCTGTCCAGCGTCATCAAGCTGTATAAGGCTTCGGTGCTGGACTGGCCCACCCGCGTCATCTATGCCGTGGTGCTGGTCCTGGCAGCGCTGGGGGCCTTCGCTCCCCTGCCGGGAGGAACCGCCGGCAGTGTGCTGAGCTTCATGCTGTCTCCGGTGTTCCTGGTGATAGTCGCCGGCGCTGCGGGACTGTGTATCCGGATGAAGGGAGGGCGGGGGAAATGACCTATCTGTTGGTCCTTTTGCGGCTGTTTTTGGAGTTCTGCCGGGTGGGCCTGTTCTCTGTGGGCGGCGGGTTGGCCACCATCCCCTTCCTCACTGATCTGGGTGAACGCACCGGCTGGTTCACCTCTGGACAGCTTGCCGACATGATCGCCATCTCCGAGTCTACCCCTGGGCCTATGGGGGTGAACATGGCCACTTACGTGGGCTTCGCCTCGGCAGGGATCCCAGGCGGGATCGTAGCGACGTTGGGATTGATCTTCCCTTCTGTGGTCATTATCCTCGTTATAGCTGGGTTCCTCCAGCGCTTCCGGCAGTCCAAGGCGGTGGACGGGGTGTTCTACGGCCTGCGGGCAGCCTCCGTAGCCCTCATCACCGCAGCCATGCTCCAGGTGGCGAAAATTGCCCTGATGTTCCATGAGGTCACGATAGAGAGTGGCGTAACCGAGGTCGAATTGTTTTATTGGCCCGCAATTATACTTGCGGTGGTTATTTTCGTGCTGGTGAAATTTACTCTGCTGAAGAAGCTGCACCCCATCTGCTTCATTGGCTTTGCAGCGCTGGCCGGCGTCATTTTTCAGATGTAACAGAAAAGTCCCCACCACTTGGTGGGGACTTTTCTTGTGGGCTAAGCCTTGCCCGCCGGCGTTTTCTATAAGGGATAAATCCGCCTTGACGGCACGGCCGTTTGACAGTACCTTTATCGTTCAAATTTCTGTTTGCAAATCGTTAACAAGGGGCGGGATTTGAGAAATCATGTTGTCTAAATCTTCAAACATTGCGCTTTTTGTAGTGCCAAGCTGGCTTGTGAACTCGATGTGCTTGACAACCTCCTGGTATTGGTTCTTGATTTGATCAAAAAATTGGCATAAGGTCTGCAATTCCTGCCGGGATGCCTCAATGACGCCGGAAATTTCCGTCTGTACGGACATTGCCCCCTCCGCTGCCGTCGTTATCTTCTCAAAGCTTCCTTCCGTCTGGGACACAATGCCGAGGTTTTGTCCCAGGGTTTGCTGAGAAGCGGAAATACTTTCGCTGAGTTCGCTGGCGCGGCCTTCTACCTCGTTTACGCCGCCGTCTACCTCGCCTGCC
>CATJRT010000424.1 GCA_949742895.1 uncultured Eubacteriales bacterium
CCACAAGCGGCTGGTGTTTGCCGCGGCGGACCACAACGCCCGGATGATCACTGAGTATAAGGGCAATCCCATCGGGCTGAGCAACCGCCGGGAGTATCTGACCCGCCTCATCCGGATGCTCCAGAGCGACAAAGTGGATGGTGTTGAGGCCACTCCGGATATCATCGAGGACCTGATTCTGGTTAACTATCTGTTCCGGGAGCGGGGGTGGAAGGACTTCCTGAGAGGCAAAATGCTGGTGGGCACCGTCAACCGGGGCGGCCTGAAGGATACCGTCTGGGAGATGGACGACCTGCGCTCCTGCTTCACCGTGGACCGCATTGTGGGGCTGCGTATGGACGGCGTCAAGTTTATGATCCGGCTCAACCCCTCAGACGCACGGGCCAGGAAAACCCTGGAGTACTGCGCCGCCACCATCAACGAGGCGGCTGCCCACGGCCTGCCGGTGTTTGTAGAGGGCCTCTATGTGGACACGGTGGACGGCCGCTTTGTGATGCGCACCGACTCGGTGAGCCTGTGCAAGGTGGTTGGCGTGGTTGGCGCTCTGGGCTGCACCGCCGCCAACAAGTGGATTGAGGTGCCCCTGAACCAGGAGTATACGGTGCCTGTCAGCGCCACGACCTGCCCTGTGCTGGTGGTCCCCGACGAGCGGGCGGAGAAGCCGCTGGACGTCATCAAGGAGTACACCGAGCAGATCGGCGTCAGCTATCAGGTCCGCGGCATCCTGCTGGGGCGCAACGTGATGTACAACGAGAGCGATCCCCTGGTTCTGGCCGAGGGCATCGCTGATGTGTGGCACTCCGGCTGCTCTCCGGAGGAGGCCTACGACAGGGCGCAAAAGGCCGCACGGCTGTAAAAGGTCCCCGCTGCCGCTGAAATCCTGTTCGGTGATAAAATACTGGTTATCATATTGACAAAAATTTTACCAGGAGTTAAGATAACCCAGTGGCAATCGAAGAGGAATATGCGGTTTTGTGGCAGTTTTACATATTTATCCGAATCTCTGTATCCCTTTACATGACCTGTTATTCCGACGGTAGATTCCTAAATGATACGGCGGGTGGATGTAATGGTAAGGAACAGCGATATCGCGTATGAAAAACTGCGCATGATGATTATGACTGCGGAGCTGAGGCCGGGGCCGACCCTGGTGGAGAGCGAGCTGATGCAGCAGCTCCAGGTGGGGCGTACTCCCATCCGTGAGGCGCTCAACCGTTTGAGCTGGGAGGGGTTTGTCAAAATCGTCCCCAGGCAATGTATGCTGGTCAACGACATTCCCCTCCGCGAGGTAGAGGCCATCTACCAGATGCGCCTGGCCCTGTCCCAGCTGGAGTCGGAGCTGGCCGTGAAGCGGCGTACGGACAAAGAGCTGGGGCGGCTTGCGGCGGATATCCGGGCGCTGGAGCAGGAGGTAGACCCCCGCAAACGGGTTCTGCTGGACCGGGATTTTCACCGCACCGTGACCTTTATGACCCGCAACCCCTTTTTGGAGCGGGAGATGGTAAATTATCAGGATCTGAGCACCCGTCTGCTGTTTGTCAACCAGAAGAATCTGTCTGCCATTGACAATATGACAGTGGACGAGCATATCCTTATTTATCAGGCCTTAAAGGACCGGGATATTGATACTCTGATCCAGACGCAGCGTTCCCATATCATTAGCTTCCGGAGTAAGTTTACTTTGGATGCGGATATGGATATTGATCGATAGAAAGGTATGATCCGAATGAAAACGATTGCTTTTATCGGCAGCGGCACCATGGGTACCGCGCTGTCTACAGCTGCCTGCCAGGGGATTGACCCCAAGGAGGTAGTGGTTACCGATTTTGTCCAGGAGAAGGGCAGAGAGCTGGCGAAGGACCTGGGCTGCCAGTTCGTGGCCACCAACTGTGAGGCGGTAGAGTCCGCCCGCTATATTGTGTTTTGCGTCAAGCCCCAGTTCCTGAAAGGGGTCCTGGAGGAGGTCAAGCCCGCCTTTGATAAGTGCCTGGCCCAGGGCGACGAGAAGATTATTGTTTCTATTGTGGCCGGCGTGGAGGCCGCTACCTATGTGGAGGCGCTGGACCTGGAGGGCAAGAAGGCCTCTGTCATCCGCATTCTGCCCAATACCGCCTGCCTGATCGGCAAGGGCTTTATCCTGGTGGAGCAGAGCAACCGCTACACCAAGGAGCAGTTGGATGAGTTCCAGCACATTATGCGTATGGCGGGCGGCTTCGACAGCCTGCCGGCCAATCAGTTCGTAGCTGGCACCGTGCTTACCTCCACCTCTCCGGCCTTTATCGCCATGTTCGCCAACGCCCTGGCGGATGGTGGCGTGTACAACGGCCTGCTCCGGCCCCAGGCCCGGAGATACGCGCTGGAGGGCATTCTGGGCACCGTGCAGCTTCTGCTCCAGAGCGAGAAGCATCTGGAGGGGCTGAAGGACGACGTCTGTTCTCCCGCTGGGCCTGCCATGATCGGCGTCAAGACCCTGGAGGACCGGGGCTTCCGCAGCAGCGTGATTAACGCGGTGGTGGACGCCTACGCCCGGTTCAGCGAGATCGGAAAAATCAAATAAATCAATTCCATAAGGAAGCCCCCAGAGCTTACGCTCTGGGGGCTTTCATTTTGAAGACAGAGTTATTGCTCTGCGTTCAGCACACGGCCGGAGACCTTCAGCACAAAGGGCCAGTTCGACTGGGCGAGGAAGCCTACAGTGTCACAGGCGGTATCCACACTCATGGCCTCCATATCCGCCAGGGGGTAGGGGCGGTCCAGGTACTGATAGGTGCTGGTCCCCAGGCGGTGGTAGGGGAGAAATTCCAGGCTGCCGCAGCTGGACAGGGAGGCACAGAACTCCGCCGTGCGCAGGACATTCTCCCGGTCGTTGTTGATCCCGGCGATGAGCGGGACCCGGATGCGCAGCTGTCCCGGACGGCACTCCCGGTCGGCCCGGGCGATGTTGTCCAAAATGGTCTGATTGTCCACTCCGGTCCACTTCTTATGGCGC
>CATJRT010000425.1 GCA_949742895.1 uncultured Eubacteriales bacterium
CAGCTTCCTTCATGCGTACCTTACAACATTGCTCTGATAAGGTCTCCACTTTCTTTCAACATAGCCAGATTTCCTATGTTCTAATTCGGGAGTAATATCTCCCACCCCGCCATTTTTGTCAAAAGATTTTAAACGGGCTCTTAAACCTTCCTGCCGGGCTGGCCCAGCTTCAGCGACCAGTAGGCATACACCGACTGGCTCACCCCCCAAACGATGCACACCGTCATGGCAGGCAGAAAGCCCCAGCTAAAAAACATCCCGCCCAAGCCCAGCACTGCCCACAGCACCAGACAGGTGAAGGTGACCGCTTGGTACGCCTTCAGGGCGCACTGGCCGATGACGGCCCGTTCCGCCTCGTCGCAGCTTTCGAACCACGTTTTCTGGAACTTGGTATCGTACACTGAGCCGTGCTTTTCCGGGTTCATCTGCTTGGTGGCGTCCACGATTTTCTGCTGGAGCACTGTGCTGAGGTACAGCGTCACCATAAACGCGATCAAACCGCCGAAGAACTTCACTGGAGCCATCCGCATGGGATTGCCCGCCATCTCCAAAAAGCCGGAGAACTGGGCTGCGGCCAGGAAGAAGTCCAGGATGGTGACCATGGAGGTGACCCACAAGCATACCGCCAGCTTGATCTCAATCATGCCGCTGACGGCCTCGTCCTCCCCGTCCCAAGCGGTAAGCTGCTTTTTTGCGTTGAAATAGATGGGCAGGCACACTGCCAGCTCTGCGATGGGCAGGGCCACCAGCATCCATGGGACGACCTGGATGGTGAAAAACTGCCCTGCGGCGGCAAGCGTGTCTGCGAGATGTTCAAAGCCAACCGTCACCAGGACGACGCCCAGGATAGCGCCCACGACGGGAGCCGCTATGACGATCGGGATGAATTTGCGCAGGGCGCGTTTATTTTCCTGCCGAATCGGATCGTTACTGTTTTTCATTGTTCTCCTCCTCCAGAATGAAAATGTCCTCCACCGCTACCCCGCAGATCTTCGCCAGGGTGAGGGCCAGCGTCACCGAGGGGGAGTAGTCCCCCCGCTCGATGAGGCTGATGGTCTGCCGGGACACCCCGGCCATCCGCCCAAGCTCCTGCTGGTTCACCCCCAGGGCGGCGCGGCGTTCCTTCAAACGGTTTTTCAGCATCACCGCGTCCCCTCCTCACTCCTGCGGCGTCTCTTCGGAGAAAAGCCGTTCGCAGGAGCTTTGAAACCACCCCTTATGCTCTCCGGCCATGCGCTGGGGGGCCTCCCGTATACCGTTGCGCACCGCCCACTTGATCACAAAATACAGCGCGGTCAGCACAATGAGGGCCGTACCGCCGCTGATCCCCAGCTCGCTCCAGATCATAGTCCATTCCTCCTGACAGTTTTTTTTGTCGGTTTGACAATTTAATTTGTCTCTTTGACAACTATAATTGTCAACTATAGGATACCACGTTTTCTCTTGCCTGTCAAGGGTATTGCGGAAATTTTTCAGAGTTGTTAAATTTTACCCGGGGCTTGTCAAAAACCGTCGAATTATGTAAAATAGAGGACACGATATTACCCACCCAACGGAAAAACGGAAAAGGAGAACCTATGAAAAAACGTATCGCCATCCTCTTCATGGCCGTCCTGCTGGCGGTCACCGCTGCGCCCGCCGCTTGTGCAAGTGTCGGCGAAGGCGTCCAAAGCCCCTACATCGACGTGGCTGAGCACCAGTGGTACTACCCCTATGTCATGGAGTTGAGCAGCCAGGGGGTTATCGACGGCTACGGAGACGGGACCTTCCGCCCCAAGGAGAGCGTCACCTGGGGACAGGCGTTCAAGCTGCTGCTCCTGTCCACCGGCGCACAGGAGCCTGAGCCGGTGGAGGGGGAGCACTGGGCGTATCCCTACATAGAGCTGGCTCTGGACGAGCAGCTCGTCTATTCCTTCAACGAGCGCTACCTGGATGCGGTCCCCACCCGGCTGGAGGTGGCCCGGATGACCGCCCGGGCCCTGGACCTCACTGACATCTCCGGCGAAAGCCCCTACGCGGACTGCGTGGACGGCTATGTGGTGGAGCTGTATGAGAAGGGGATCATGGAGGGGGTCGTGGGGGCTGACGGCGTGCGCCGCTTCCTGCCCAGCCAGCCCATCGACCGCAAGGAGATGGCCGCCATCGTCTGGCGTGTGCGGAACACCGATGTGACCCAGGGGATGTTCCGATACAGCAACTACTGGCTGGATGTGCTGGAGGACGTGCCTGCATCGCCCTTCACCAGGGAGCAGTTCAGCCGGGGCGCGGACGGCCGGGTGAGCTATTCCGGAGGCTGGTTCGCCCATGGCATCGACGTGTCCGGTCATAAGCGGGACATTGACTGGCAGGCCGTGGCAGCGGACGGCATCGACTTCGCCATCATCCGGGCGGGCAACCGTTTTTATGGGAAGAACGGCAGCGGCGCGGTGGCCCGGGATTCGTATTTTGACCGCAATATGCAGGGGGCCATCGACGCGGGGATCCCGGTGGGGGCCTACTTCTTCTCCAACGCCATCACCATAGAGGAGGCGCTGGAGGAGGCGGATCTGCTGCTGTCCATGCTGGAGCCGTACCGGGAGCACGTGACCTACCCCGTGGTGTGTGACTGGGAGTTTTTGGGCGGGAAGGAGTCCCGCGCCTACGGTGTGGACGCCCGGACCATCACCGCGTGTATTGCCGCCTTCTGCAACCGGGTGGAGGAGGCGGGCTATACCCCCATGGTCTACTTCAACGACTATTGCGGCTATATCAAGATGGATCTGAGCAAGCTGACCCAATATCAGTTCTGGTATGCGCGGTATGCCTCCGCTCCGGAGAGCATCTATGATTTCCAGATGTGGCAGTATTCCAGCAGCGGCAAGGTGGCGGGGATCAGCTCCGATGTGGACATGAATATCTGCTTTGTGCCTTATGCCAGCTCCGCGCCCGTGCAGCCTGTGGAATCGGAGGCTGTGGAATCCGAGCCTGCGGAAACAGAGCCTGCGGAAACAGAGCCTGCGGAAACAGAGCTGGACGTATCGGAACCTGTGGAGTCCGGGCGCGTGGAACTGGAGCCGGCTGAGCCTGGCCTGACGCAGCCCACAACGCCTCCGGCGGAGCCTGGGCCGGTAGAGCCGACCCAGGTTCCGATGTGAGAAGCTGTGCCAACCGCCGAAATGTGCAGATATCGAGCTGAGGCTATTGGCTCAGCTTCTGATACAGCAACAATGGAACAAGCCCCTCCCCGAAACGGGGAGGGGCTTGTTTTATGGCAAACCTTCGGCGTTACCCGATGAATTCATGGAGCAGGGACCCGGCGGGGACAAGGCTGGGGTCGATGGGTTCGAAGCGGTCCAGCGCGGCCACCAGCTCCAGCAGCTCGTGCCTCCGCTGGCTCTCCTTTGGCACCGCCGCCATGAGGGGCCTGGCATAGCTGGCCATAACGGATACCTCGTAGGCCAGGGAGGAGTCGAACTTGATGTGGGCGGTGTCCTTGTAGGGGGAGATATACAGCTTTTCACCCCGGCGCACATTGGCCCACATATCCAGGGTGCTGCTGATGTCGGTGCCCCGAAAGTTGTAGTCCCGTACCGCCCGGCGGGTGAGCCGCAACCAGGTGCGTTTGAAGATCACATTGTCCCCGCCGTCTACGATGTCGCTCCGGGCGGAAATGTACATCCGGGCGGCATCCGGGTGGCGGCTGGTGAGCTGGGTATTTAAGGCGTGGATGCCCTCGAAAATGGCCACCTCGTCAGGTCCGAGTTTCAACGGTCTGCCCCGGCTGTCGTTACGCATCTGCCGGGAGAACTCGAACCTGGGGACTAAGATCCACTCGCCACGGGTAAGCCGGGCGAAGTGGTCGTCCAGCAGCGCCAGGTCCATCATTTCCGGGGATTCGTAGTCAATGGCTCCGTCCGGCGTATGTGGCATATCGGCGGGATCCTTTATGACGAAGTAGTCGTCCATGGACACCGCATGAGTGCGCACGCCCCGGCGCTCCAGCTCCTGGCGGAGCTTTTCCGCTGTAGTAGTCTTGCCCGAGCCGGAGGGACCGGACAACAGCACCACCGGGCTTTTCTTCATGTTAGCGCAGATTTGACCGGCGGCACGGGCAATCTTGTCCTGATAGTCCTGGTCGCACTGCGCCATGAAGCCTGCCGGATCCAGGCGAACGGCGTCGTTGATATCAGAAAGCTGGTATGCCATAGCGTGCCCTCCCTGTTATGCTCCCGCTGGGGCCTGGGTCTCCGCTTTTTCCATGTCCGGGAGAAATAATGCATCATGAACGTCCGCTGTGGCGGAGCCGTGGTAGAGCTCGTCCAGCAGCCGCTCCATCTGCACGTCGCAGGGCTCCGCCGCCGCGTGATGGGGGTCAGGCTCCTCCGCTTCCACGCAGCCCAGGGCGCGGTAGGCAGCGATAACCTCCTGGGCCGAGTGGGCGGAGATATACAGCCGTTCCGCGCCCATTCCACGGGCGGTTCCACAGGATATGCGGAACAGTTTTTTGCCGATGCCCCGGCCCCGGAATGGCTCCGAGACGTAGAACAGGGACAGGTCGGCGTATTGCTTCCGGCTTCCCAGCCGCTGTCCGGCGACGGCGGCAAAGCCCACCACCGACCCGCCGGAGAAAGCTCCGAAGGCCGCGCCGCCGTCACGGAGCGTGGTCAGGATCTCCAAGGCGAACTGGTGGCGCTCCTCCAGCGTCCAGTCATCAATGTACTCCGCCGGGCACAGGACCAGCGCGCCGTCCACCCTGCGCCAGCACCGGGTGACGTGCTGGCGGCGGATGAATCCGTCCAGCGAGCGGGGGGTGAACTGCTCCGCCGTCAGCGGGGCGTATGTGACCCCGTCCATTTTGTCCTCTCCTCCTCCCTCACAGTGGGAAGCGGATGCTCACACCCTCCAGCTTGCCCAGCTCGTCCACCAGCCAGTAAATGTGCTCCGCGCCAAACACCACCAGAATGTTCTTACCCGGATTGTCCCTGACCGCTGCCGTGAGGTTTTTCACGATTTCCCGGTTGCGCTGATTCCAAATAATATCGCTGACCTCGGGGGCATATTTATACTGAAATTCCTGTTTTTTTCTGGCTAAGGCGTTGAGTTCTGGGGAATTGAAGGGAATCCCGGCGCTTGCTCCTGCTGCAAAAAAGTTTTGAACAAGTGTCTCAAACTCCTTTTCGGCCTCATCGGGCGCTTCGATGGGGCGTTGAGCCAGCTCGATATCCTCGTCCCGGAAAAAGTCACAGGGTATGAAGGGGATGCTCCGCTCCTTGCAGTAATCAAAGATGTATCTCCGGTACTCGCTGGGGCCCTGGTAGTCCGTATTCTGCTCATAGTCCAGGCGGCGCACCTCGCCGCACACCACATCGGGGCGGAACGTATCAAACAGCGCGATGGATTTGGAGTCGTCCCAGCCAAATTTCCGCTGCATTTCATCCCCATGGATGGAGCCAAACAGTGCGATGGTAGTCATAATGCTGACCTCCGTTTCGAATTATGCCCGCCGGAACTGCTTTTCAAGTTGCGTTTTCGCCAGCTCAATGGCCACCGGCCTGCCGTGGGGGCAATATTTTACTGCCCCGGACATGACCATGCGGGCCACCGCCTCCAGCTCCTGCGCACCACTGCGCCAGCCGCCCTTGATGGCCGCCTTGCAGGCCATGGTGTGCAGCAGCTCGTCCTGGGCGGCGGCGGGGTCTGCCGTGCCCGTCACCCGCAGGCGGCGGGCCAGCTCCAGCAGCGCGGGCTCGATGTCCCCCGCCTCCAGGTAATCCGGTGCGGTGCGCACAGCCAGTGCGTTGGCCCCGAACTCCTCCACTTCAAAGCCGAAGCGTTCCAGCAGCGGCGTCTGCTCCAGCAGCGCCTCCCGCTCCTCCGGGGCAAGGGAAAAGGTGACGGGGCTTAGCAGCTCCTGCACCATGGGTTGGTAGTCTGCTGCCTTGAGCCGGTCGAAGTTAGTCCGCTCGTGGGCGGCGTGCTTGTCGATGAGCAGTGCCGTGTCTCCCTGCTCCACTATGATATAGGTGCGGAACAGCTCTCCCCGGACGATCCACGGATCCTCCTGCACAGGGACGGGTTTTGGAGGCGCGGCGGAATCGGGTTGGCGTTCCGGCATGGGGACCGGGCCAGGCTGTGCCGCTGGAACCGGCACTGGAGCCTCCGCCACAGGGGCGGGTGTTGGCGCAATGCCTACAGGTGTGGGCGGTGTAGGCGTGCCCACCACCGGCTCTTCCGGCGGCAGAGGATCCACCCGCCGGAAGGGAGAGGGCTTGGCCTGAACAGGTGCGGGCGGTTCCGGAGCGTTTCTGTCAGGGGCGGCGGCTTCGGAAACGCGGTCCCCGGCAGCGGGACTCTGGATGGGCCGGGGCTTTGCCGCAGGAGCGGCAGTCCCACCGAAGCCGGGCAGCACCGGGTCTGGCCTGGGCGGCCCGCCCGCCCCGTCGTGAAGGGGCAGAGTGGCTTGATTAGAGGTGACGGTATCCTCCGTTTTTGCCGGGGGGATCTTTCCAGAGGCAGATACCACCGCCTGGGGCCGGGTGCGGTCCCGGTCCAGGGCGGACAGCACGGCGTAGTACACCGTGGAGAACACCGCCTGCTCCCGCTGGAACTTGACCTCGGTCTTGGTGGGGTGGACGTTCACATCCACCTCGTGGGGTTTTACGGTGAGATGGATGACGCAGCCGGGGAAGCGGCCCACCATCTTCTGGTTTTTGTACGCCTCCTCCACTGCCGCCATCATCACACGGCTCTTGATGTACCGCCCATTGACGAAAAAGTGCTGGTAGCTCCGGCTTCCCCGGCAGCAGGAGGGCAGGGAGGCGAAGCCTTCGGTGCTCATCCCGTCTCCGGAGCCTTTGACGGGCAGGAAGCCCAGGGCGATGTCCCGGCCCATAACGGCATAAATGGCGCTTTTGAGCTGGCCGTCTCCGGGGGTGAGCAGTTCCTGCCTGCCGTCCCGGATGAACCTGACACTCAGCTCCGGGTGGGACAGGGCGGTGCGTTGGACTACGGCGAACACCGCCGCGCCCTCGGCGGCGTCCTTTTTCATGAATTTCAGCCGTGCCGGGGTGTTGAAGAACAGCTCCCGCACGGTCATGGTGGTGCCCCGGGGGCAGCCCGCCTCCTCCTGGCCTTCCACGACCCCAGCCACGACGGACAGGGCGGAGCCCAGTGGTTCCTCATCGGTGCGGGTGAGCAGCTCTATCCGGGACACGGCGGAGATGGCGGCCAGCGCCTCTCCCCGGAAGCCCAGGGTGCCGATGGCCTCCAGGTCATATTCGGTGGCAATCTTGGAGGTGGCGTGGCGCAGGAAGGCGGTGGGGGCCTGAGCGGCGGGGATGCCGCAGCCGTTATCGGTGACACGAATGAGAGACATTCCGCCGTGGGCGATCTCCACCGTGACAGCTCCGGCTCCGGCGTCGATTGCGTTTTCCATCAGCTCCTTCACTACGCTGGCAGGGCGCTCCACCACCTCGCCTGCCGCGATAAGGTCGGCTACATGAGGGTCAAGCTGTCGTATCATTGGCATGATTTATACCTCGAGTAATATGGTCACTGGCCCGTCGTTCTGGGAGAATACCTGCATATCCGCCCCGAATTCGCCGTGCTCCACTGAAAAGCCCTTTTCCCGGCAGACCGTCATGAACCGTTCGTACAGCGGTATGGCCAGCTCCGGCCTGGCCGCGTGGGAGAAGCCGGGGCGGCGGGAGGAGGTGTCCGCATACAGCGTAAACTGGCTCACCACCAGCAGCGCGCCTCCCACGGCGGCCAGATTCAGGTTCATCCTTTCGTTCTCGTCCTCGAATATCCGCAAGCCGCACACCTTGTCAGCCATTTTGTCCGCAGCGGCCTCGGTATCCTCCGGGCCGACGCCCAACAGCACCAAAAAGCCCTGCCCGATGGTTCCGTTCACCGTTCCGCCAATCTCCACCCGTGCGTTCTTCACCCGCGTTACCACAGCGCGCATGGCCGTTCCTCCTTATGTATAATAGCCCTTCACGCCGATGCCAATGGCGGCCCAGCGGGTCAGACCGGTTTCATAGTCGATTTCCTCCGGGCTGAGGGGCCTGCCCTCGAGCCGGGCCTCGCCGATCATCTCGGAGACGTCGTCCGGAACGCGCTCCCGATAAACGCCGGTTTCCAAATTCAAAAAGGTACAGGAGTAGCAGTTGACGCCGATGTCGATGGGGCCGCAGTTTTTGGCCTTCAGCAGATCGTATATCGCCTCCGGAGCGGCCTGAAATACGGCCAGACCGTCGATGAACGGCTGGAGCGCGCCCTCCGGCCCGCCCAGCAGCTCGATGAACTCCACCCGGCCCTGGCCGTCGAAGTCCAGGCGCAGCTCGTTGTTGAAGTAAAACCAATGAGGGCCAGCCGGCAGCGGCTCCGACTCCGTCGGTGGGGCGGCCAGACCGCCAATGACCGCTGCCGGCCCGTCCTGACCGCCAAGCAGTGTAAGGGGACACTCCTCCGCCCAGGGGCTGGCGGCGCTGTCCCTGCTACCCAGGGGCCTGCCCAGCGCCCGCTCCACATCTGCCCTGGTATCTCCCAGCCGGACGGTTCGGCCGTCCAGGATCATGCCGGTCAGCGGGATCAATTCCACTGTATGCGCCATTTAATACTGCCTCCTGACTCCGTTCTCATCAAAGTGTTTCTTCAGCGCCCGCTCCACCGGGATCATGGACAGCAGCAGGATCACCACCTCCGCCGTTGTGATGGGCAGGCTCCACATACACATACCGTCAATGGTGGGGCACAGCAGGGTCAGCCCCAGGCACACCACAACCGGCGGCACCATGGCGAACCCCCACCGCCCCCAGACCTCCCCCATCTTCCGCTGGGCGAAGTCCCAGGCGTCCCGGCTTTTCATGGATCGGGTTGTGCGGTAGCCAAACCAGGCGTTGGACTCTTTCGGCGGGTTGGCCCGGAACCGACGCCCGTACCAGACCGCCACTGCCGGAATCAGAAGATTGCAGACCAGCATAAATGTCCACATGGCCAGCTTCATCAAAAGCACCTCCTATTTTCCCACGCAGAACCGTTCAAAGATGCGGGCCGTTACGTCCTCCCGGACGGTGCGGCCCGTCAGCTCGCCCAGGGCGGACATGGCCTCCTCCACGTCGGCTACCGCCACGTCTGGGGCCAGTCCGGCGCAGAGTGCCTGCGCCCCCCGCTCCACCGCCGCCCGGGCGCGGCCCGCCGCCTCCGCCTGCCGGGCGTTGGTGAGCATGGCCCCGGCCTGCGTGTCCGTGTCTTGGGGGAACAGCGCCGCCACCGCCTGCTCTAATTTGTCCATGCCCTCGCCAGTCTTGGCGGACAGTTCCACATTGGCGGCAAATGCAGCGTTCTTTTCAGCCAGCACGATAGGGCCGCTGCCGCTGCCGATGACGCAGCCCACGGCGCGGCTGTTTCGGGTCAAATCCTTTTTCGCGGCGACAAAGATCCAGGGCTTCCCCGTCTCCGCCGCCGCACGCAGGATATCCAGATCCTCGCGGGTGATCTCGCCGGACGCGTCCACAACCACCAAAATCAGCTCCGCCCGGTTCAGCGCTGCACGGCTTCGCTCCACCCCTAAACGCTCCACCTCGTCGCCGGTATCCCGCAGGCCTGCCGTGTCGATAAGCCGCAGGGTTACGCCGCCGAAGCTCACCCGCTCCTCCACCGTGTCCCGGGTGGTGCCGGGTATGTCGGTGACGATGGCCCGCTCATAGCCCAGCAGGGCGTTGAACAGGGTGGACTTGCCCGCGTTGGGCCGGCCCACGATGGCGCAGGGGATGCCCTCGTTCAACAGCCGCCCACGTTGGTAGGTGGAGGCCAGCGCGTCCAGCTCCGCCGCCGCGTGGTTCAGCCCCTCTGCCAGCTCCTCCGCCTCAAAGGGCTCGATGTCTTCGTCCGGGTAGTCCAGCACGGCGTGGAAGTGGGCGCACAGGCCGGTGAGCTGATCGTAGATGCCGTCCACCGCGCCGGCCAGCGCCCCGCCGAGCTGGCCCGCCGCCTGCCGCACCGCCGCCGGGGTTTCGGCGTGGATGAGGTCGGCCACCGCCTCGGTGCGGGTCAGGTCCAGCCTGCCGTTGAGGAAGGCCCGGCGGGTGAATTCCCCCGGCAGAGCCTGCCGCGCTCCGGCGGTGAACAGGGCCTCCAGCCCCAGGGGCAGCGCGGCGGGGGAGCCGTGACATTGCAGTTCGGCGGTGTCCTCCCCGGTGTAGCTGCCGGGGGCATGGGACACGGTACACAGGCAGTGGTCGATGACTGCGCCGTCTGCGTCCCGCAGTGCGCCGTACACCAACATCCGGTCGGGACGTGCGCCCATGGGCCCGCCGTGAAAGGGGGTGAACACCCGGTCCGCAGCGGCGATGGAACCCGGCCCGGACAGGCGGAGTATGCCGATGGCGGAGGGGAGCAGCGGGGTGGCGATGGCGGCGATGGTGTCGTTCATGTTCAGGCTCCTTGCTGCAAATCTATGTGCATAGAATGATAGCATAGATTCCGCGCTTTTTCAACACCGGGTCAAAGTCCTTCGTCCGACAAAAAACCTCTCTGTTGACAACGCAACAGAGAAGCTTCCAGTTTGTTCAAAAATTCAGCATTTTTCCTCAAAGGTTGCCCCGCAGGAGCGGCAGTGGACGGTGATGCGGCCCTTGCCGCGGGGCACCCGCATCTGCTGACCGCAGTTTGGGCATTTGAAATAGCGGTGCTCCTTGTCCTTCGCCCTGGCCCGGAAGGCGCTGAACCGGCGGATGAGGGGGCGGACAATTTGGAGAAAGCGGGCGTTTTCCGCCCGGCGGCGGGGCAGGGTTCGGGAAAGAGCGCGAAACAGTGAGAAAAATACCAGGCTTACAGCCAAAAGCTCCAGAAATACCAGCCTGGTGAACAGGAATATCACATAGAGGGAGACATACAGCACCATAAGGAACACATTGAACTGGTCTTCGCCGTAGCGCCCTGTCATAAACCGGGTCAGCCATTGACGGATCATGGGCGCACACCTCCTGTAGCCTGATGCATGAGGCCTTGTTTGGAATAGTACTATGATAGCGCTCCAATTTGGCGTAGTCAATGGGAAAACCGTAAACAAAATGTGAATTATCCCGGTGTGAACCGCCCAAAAAGGATTTTTCTTGTGCCTATTGACAAACTCGATATTCGAGAATATACTAAGGACAGATGCTCGAATATCGAGAACAGGAGGGGCGGACAATGCCCAGAGCGAAATTCCAGACCCTGACGGAGCAGATGTTTTACGTCCTGCTGTGCCTGCGGGAGGAGTGCTGCGGTATGGACATTTTGGACCGGGTGCCGTCCATGACAGGTGGGCGGGTGAGCGTAGGTTCGGGCACGCTCTACAACCTGCTGGAGCAGTTCTGCGGAGTGGGGATGATTCGGGAGACCCGGGTGGAGGGCCGGAAACGCAGCTATATCCTGACGGATTACGGCAGGCGGACGCTGGACAAGGAATATGAGCGTATCCGCGCCCAGGCGGAGGACTACCGCCGGGCGCTGGGGAAGGAGGAAGGACGATGAAGGACACAAAGCGGCGGTTCGAATGGCTTTCCTTTTACGACCACACCGGCATCGAACGACATCTGGAGGAGATGGCGGCCCAGGGCTGGCTGCTGGAGCGGATTGGGAGCTTCACCTGGTGCTACCGCAGGACGGAGCCGAAAAAGCTGGCGTTCAGCGTGAGCTATTTTTCCGGGGCGTCCCAGTTCGACCCGGGGCCCAGCCCGGAGCAGGAGGCATTTTATGACCTGTGCGCCCACACCGGCTGGACCCTGGCGGCCGCCTCTGCCCAGATGCAGATCTTTTACAATGAGCGGCCCGATCCCACGCCCATCGACACCGACCCGGAGCAGGAGGTGAAGGCCATCCACCGCTCGGCCAAAAGGAGCTGGCTACCATCCCAGATTCTGCTGCTGGCGGTGGGGGTGCTGAACCTGGCACAGTACCTGTGGCGGCTGTTCGACGACCCCGTCACCACCCTGGCCAGTCCCCTTCTCCTGCTTTGCCTTGTGCTCTGGCCTGTGGTCATCCTGCTGGTCGGGGCGGATATGGCCACATATTTCCGCTGGCGGCGCAGGGCGCTGAAGGCGGCGGAGCAGGGGGACTTCCTGGCCACCAGAAGCCACCCCCTGTTCCAGAAGCTGGCCCTGGCGGTGGTGCTGGCGGGGCTGGTGTGGTGCCTGCCCTGCCTCCGGGGCAGTTTGCTCACGGTGACGGTGACGATGCTGATCTGTATGTTTGGGCTGGTGTTCGTGATAGTTCAGGTTCGGGAGTTGCTAAAGCGGAAAGGGGTCCCGGCAGGGGTCAATCTGGCGGTCACATTTGGGGCCTGCGTTGCCCTGCCCCTGTTGACAGTGACGCTGGTGACGGCCCTTGTGCTGACGGTGGGCGGCGGGGGCCAGGACCCCAGCGGACTGCCCCTGACCCTGCCCGAGCTGCTGGGACAGCCCGACGAGGGGGACTATGTGTGCTACCAGAATTTCAGCCAGTCTCCCCTGCTGGAGCTGGTGAGTGCCAACCAGCAGCTTGAGGGGGACAGGCGCGGCATGAATTACGGCGTGACGGTGGTGAAGCTCCCCATGCTCTACGATCTGTGCAGGGACAGCTATCTGCACCAGTGGGATGACGACGGCTTTTGGAACCGCTCCTATGTGCCTGTGAGCGCCGCCCCTTGGGGCGCGGTGGAGGTGTACCAAGAGTATGACGCGGCGTATGGGCCGGAGGACTCCTACCTGCTGTGCTACCCGGACCGCATTGTGGCCATCGGCTTTGACTGGGAGCCCACGCAACCGCAGATGGCCCTTGTGGGGGAAAAGCTGGGGGGACAGTGATTTTTCCGTTGCCGGACGGGGGAAAAGCTGGTATACTCTACTGTAGAGAAAGACAGGAGGGATACCCATGGCCCGCATCGACAAGGAAAACTACTATCTGGATATCGCAGGCACCGTGCTGGAGCGCTCCACCTGTATGCGGAAGCACTACGGGGCTATCATCGTACAGAGCGATGAGATTGTCTCCTCCGGCTACAACGGCGCGCCCAGAGGGCGGAAGAACTGCGGCGATTTGGGTTACTGCGCCCGGGCGGCGCTGAATATCCCCTCCGGCCAGCGGTATGAGCTGTGCCGCTCCGTCCATGCCGAGGCCAACGCCATCATCTCCGCCTCCCGGCGGGAGGTGCTGGGGGCCTCGCTATATATGGTATGCCGGGACCCCAGGACCGGGGAGCTGATCCCCGGCTCCACCTCCTGCTCCATGTGCCGCAGGCTCATCATCAACGCAGGTATTGCACGTGTGGTCATTCGGGATACCCCTACAGAGTACCGGGTGGTGGACGTGCAGAAGGAGTGGATCGACCAGGACGATTCCATCCCGGAGCACCTGGAGGGCTGAGGGACCATGAGGCGGATATTGGCCGTGCTGCTTGCCCTCCTGTTGCTGGCGGGGTGCGCTGCCCCGGTGGACCAGGCCCAGCCCCGGTATGAGACTACCTTTTTTGCCATGGACACGGTGATGACCCTCCGGCTGTACGAGGGCGGGGACGAGGCGCTTTTGGAGCAGGCCCAGGCCCGGGTGGAGGAGCTGGAGGGGCTTTGGTCCGTCACCGATGAGGGCAGCGAAATTTACGCCCTGAACCGGGACGGCGAAGGGAAATTGTCCCCGGAGACGGCGGACCTGCTGGACACGGCGTTGGCCATGTGTGAAGGCACCGGCGGCGCACTGGACATCTCCATTTACCCCGTCCTGCGCACATGGGGCTTTACCACCGGGGAGTATGCCGTGCCGGACAGGGAAACCATTGCCGCCCTGCTCCCCCTGGTGGACTATACCCGAATCGAGCGGGACGGCACATACGCCGCCCTGCCCGATGGCATGGAGATCGATCTGGGCAGCGTGGCCAAGGGCTGCACTGGATGGTGGCTGACGTATTTGCTGTTGGAAAACGGCGTTACCTCCGCCCTGCTGGACCTGGGCGGCAACATCCAGACCATCGGGGCCAGGCCGGACGGCTCCCCCTGGCGCGTCGCCATCCACGACCCAGAGGGGGAGGGAAACCTGGGCGTGGTGGAGGTCGTTGACCAGGCCGTCATCACCTCTGGCGGGTATGAGCGGTATTTTGAGGAGGACGGCGTGCGCTACTGGCACATCCTGGACCCCAAAACTGGCTGGCCCGCCCGCAGCGGCCTTTCTTCCGTCACCGTGGTGGGGGACAATGCGGCGGCGCAGCGGGATAGCGGCGGAATGTGCGACGCGCTGTCCACCGCCCTGTTCGTCATGGGCCGGGAGGAGGCCGTGGATTTCTGGCGGCAGTACCGGGACGAGTGGGGCTTTGAATTGATTCTGGTGGAGGAGGACGGCTCCGTCACCGTCACTGCCGGACTGGAGGACAGCTTTACCCTGAGCCAGAGGGACCGCACACTGACCGTCGCCCGCCCTTGAGACGCCAGTGCCTTGGATTGCCGCGTTTTCTGGTTTGGCCTCCTCGCTCCGGTCCATCCGCCCCTATGGGTCTATTGTCACGCTTCTTGGGGTCCCTGCAAAGCCGCTCTTTGGCTTTGTGGGGAAAGGAGGAGCAGCGCAGTAAACTCGCTTTGTTGCTCCGCTCCAAGCTCCCTCGCTGCCCGCTTCTCCGCGCTTCTTTGTTGGAAAGTTCATGAAAGTTTCACATTTCCACTTGACAGGGAAGCCCATGCCCTTTACAATTAGGAAGGATAATTTTGAAGGACTGTGCGGGTTTCTCGCCGTTTTGAGCGTTTGCAGCGCCCCCTTCGGGCGTTTTCTATATAATCTCCTCACATAGATCTGTAACCCTCAATACAGTATCCAACGGCCATGCCATGCCCCGAGGGTATGCGGTCTTTCAGTTATCGCGGTGCGTCTTTTTCACGCATCGCGTCTTATTTTGCTTATTTTTTACGAAAAAACGAAAGAAACAGGAGGTGTGGAACCCAAATGCAAGTGCCAGTCTTTGTAACCGTAATCATCGCGGTGGTCATTGGCCTGGTCTGTCTGGCTGTGGGCGCGGTTATTGGCTACAACCGCCGCAAGGCCGCCGCCGAGCGGGAAATCGGCTCCGCTGAAGAGGAAGCCCGCCGCATCATCAACGACGCCATCAAGTCCGCCGAGAACAAAAAGCGTGAGGCCACCGTGGAGGCCAAGGAGGAGATCCTCAAGGTCCGCAACGAGTTCGAGAAGGAGATCAAGGACCGCCGCAACGAGATCCAGCGCCAGGAGAACCGGCTGCACTCCAAGGAAGAGAACCTTGACCGCAAGCTGGAGAACCTGGAGCGCAAAAAGGAGGACGTGGCCGCCCGGATCACCCAGTTGGAGGAGGAGAAGCTGGAGCTGGACGGCCTGAAGGACAAGCAGCTCGAACTTCTGGAGCGTATTTCCGGCCTGACTACCGAGGAGGCCAAGCGCTACCTCATCGAGCAGCTTGAGAACGACGTGACCCACGAGGAGGCTTTGAAGCTCAAGGAGATCCAGGCCCGCTACAAGGAGGAGGCGGAGACCTACGCACGGGAGCAGATCGCCCTGGCCATCCAGCGCTGCGCTGCCGACCATGTGGCGGAGGCCACCGTGTCCGTGGTGCCCCTGCCCAACGACGAGATGAAGGGCCGCATCATTGGCCGGGAGGGACGCAACATCCGCACGCTGGAGACCATGACCGGTGTGGACCTCATCATCGACGACACTCCCGAGGCCATCACTGTATCCTGCTTTGACCCGGTGCGCCGGGAGATCGCCCGCATTGCCCTGGAAAAGCTGATCCAGGACGGACGCATCCATCCCGCCCGGATCGAAGAGATGGTGGAGAAAGCCAAGCGGGAAGTGGACTCCACCATCAAGTCGGAG
>CATJRT010000426.1 GCA_949742895.1 uncultured Eubacteriales bacterium
CTGTTCGGCACGTCCCTGTGGCCCTCCCCCGAGGAGTGGCGGGGCAAGCTGCTCCTGCTGGAGACCAGCGAGGACGATATCGGGCCAGACTGGCTGACTTGGCTCCTTCGGGGCCTCCAGGCCCAGGGAGTGCTCCACGCTGTCAGCGGAATTGTGGTGGGCAAGCCCGCCTTTGCGGACAAGATCGAACCGTATAAAGAGGTCTACCGCCAGGTGGTGGGCTTCGAGGCGGGGCTTCCCGGCCTGCCCATTTTGTATAACGTGAACGTGGGCCACGCCTACCCCATCGGGCTGTTCCCCCTGGGGCTGGAATATGAGATCGACTGCGAGGCAAAGACTCTGACCCTGCTGGAGCCCGCCACGCGATAACGAAGGGAGCATCCCCCATGGAACTGCTGGCAAACGCCAAGATCAACCTCACCTTGGACATACTCCGCCGCCGTGAGGACGGCTATCACGACCTGCAAATGGTGATGCAGTCCGTCACCCTGTCGGACGTGCTCACCGTCGCCCCCGCCAGGGGGGAGCAGGGCGAAGCCGCGTCCAACCTGCGTTTCCTGCCCACCGGGGGGAAAAACCTGGCCCAGATGGCCGCCGCCGCCTTCCGCGCCGCCACCGGCCTGGGGGGCGAGGTAGATGTGTCCATCCAAAAGCGCATCCCGGTCTGCGCGGGGCTGGCCGGGGGCAGCGCCGACGCCGCCGCCGTGCTGCGGGCCATGAACGAGCTGACAGGGGCCAATCTCTCTCCCGTCCGGCTGGCGAAGATCGGGGAGCAGGTTGGCTCTGACGTGCCCTACTGTGTGCTGGGCGGCACCGCCCTTGCGGAGGGCCGGGGCGAAACCGTCACCTCCCTGCCCCCCCTGCCCGCCTGCCATATCGTCATCTGCAAGCCCCCTTTCTCTATCTCCACCCCCCAGCTTTTCTCCCGGGTAAACGTGCGGAAGATCGTCCGCCGTCCGGACACTGCCGGGGTTATCGCCGCGTTAAAGGCCGGGGACCTGGCCGGGGTGGCAAGGCGGATGTATAACGTGTTCGAGGATGTGCTGGAACACCGCCGCGCCGCAGAGATTGGGTCCATCAAGGCCGCGCTGATCGACTGCGGGGCGCTGGGCGCGTCCATGTCGGGCAGCGGTCCGGCGGTATTCGGCCTGTTTGACAGCCTGGAGCAGGCCCAAAACGCAGCAGGATGCCTGAAAAAGAGCTGGCAGGACGTATTCCTGTGCGAGAGCTGCTGAATTTTTGATATCCGGTATAAAACCGAAAAACACTGTCCACAATGTAGTCAGCCGCCCCCGTCAGCGGGTCCGGTTATCCTACATAGGACGGTGTTTTTTATGAAATATTCCAACTCTTCCAGGCTTCGCCTTTGGGAAGCGGCTCTGTTCCTGGCCTTCGGCCTGACCCTGACGGCGGGGACATGGGCGTCCGCCAGCGAGGCCGCTTTAGCCGGGCAGGTCCTCCGGCTTCACGTCATCGCCAACTCCGACTCGGACCGGGACCAGGCCCTGAAGCTGGAAGTACGGGACGCAGTGCTGGCCCAGGCCGCCCCGTACCTGGAGGGCGCGGACAGCCAGCAGGCGGCGGAAGCCGCCCTCGCCCCCCATCTGGACGAGCTGGCCCAGACCGGGCGTGATGTGCTGGCCCAGGCGGGCCGGGACGACGCGGTAGCGGTGTCCATCACAGATACCTGGTTTCCTACCAAAGCCTACGACGGCTTTTCCCTTCCGGCGGGGCAGTACCGCGCCCTGCGGGTGGTCATCGGCGAAGGCCGGGGACAAAACTGGTGGGGCGTAGTGTTCCCGCCCCTGTGCCTGGGGTCCGTCACTGAGGAAAGCGTGGAGACGGCGGCGGGCGAGGCGCTCAGCGAGGACCAGGTGGCTCTCATTACCGGGCAGGATGGGGGCTATGTGCTAAAATTCCGGTTCATTGAGTGGTGGGGGGAGCTGATGCAAGCCTTTGCAGGGGGGTAACCCCCTGTTCATCCCCTGCCCTGCCGGACGGTGCGCCCAGGGATACCGCGCCCTCTTCTTCCCCGCTTATATACATTTCCTCACAGTCCTGCTGCGCCTTTATCAAAATTCGTACCGCTTTCTCCGTCTCCCGCACCAAATGCAGGTACATCTCCTTATAATCCGGCATTTTTCTCACCTCAACAGCATTATACTATTTACATGGTAAATTTGCAATGTGAAATTTTCATTTATAATACTGCTATAATTTACATTAGAATATCCTATGAGGTGAGATAGGATGCCGTTTCAACCCAAAAAGACCAAAAATAAAGTGGAAGCTGCATACAAAAGTATTTACCTGAAGCGAACCATGATTGATGAGCTTGATAAACTTGCGGCTAAATATGATACCAGCTTTAATAATATCGTTGTGACGATGATTGAACAGTGTCTGGAAGAAATCCGAGCAGAAGAAACAGAAGAAAGCGAATAAAAAACCCGCCGCGTCAAGCGGCGGGTTTTGCATTGCATGGGAAGAAATATCCGGCGTTCAAAAGCAACAGCCCACTCAGGCGTGAATACCGCGATTCTGGTCCCCTGAGTCGTTGACGCCGAATTCATAATCCTTGCCGGGCAGGATAGCATTGAGCACAATGCCCGCAATGGCGGCGATGGCCAGGGAGGTCAGGGTGATGGATGCGCCGCCGACGGTAAAGGTCAGCCCGCCGGAGAAACCCAGGCCGCACACCAGGATGACGGCGGCAATGATGAGGTTGCGGGAGTTGGTGAAGTCCACCCGGTTCTCCACCACGTTGCGCACGCCGATGGCGGAGATCATGCCATAGAGGATGAAGCTGACGCCGCCCACAATAGCGGCGGGCATAGAGTTGACCACGGCGGCAAACAGGGGGCTGAAGCATAGCACCGGGGCGTAGACCGCCGCCAGCCGGATCACCTTGGGGTCGTACACCCGGGAGAGCACCAGCACGCCGGTGTTCTCGCCGTAGGTGGTGTTGGCGGGGCCGCCGAAGA
>CATJRT010000427.1 GCA_949742895.1 uncultured Eubacteriales bacterium
CCGGGGCGACCGGATCCGCCGCTCCAGCTCCTCGGTGCGCTGGCGAATGTTCAGCTCCACCATAATCCCTCCACCCCCGTCAGGGCAACATTGCCGTATATTTTCTTATACTCTGTCGGCGGGAAAAATCCTTTTTATTTTGAAAAATTTTTGGGATTTTTTCTGTCCCATCCATCATACCCCGCTCCCTCCCCTCATAGGCTTGACCGGGAGGGAGCGCCATGAATATGACCGTCCAACTGGTCCGCCTGCTGGTGCTGGCGGTGATCTTTGTCAACGGCTGGACCGACGCGCCCAACGCCATTGCCACCGCCGTAGGCTCCGGGGCCATGCCCTTCCGCCGGGCGGTATCCATGGCGGCGGCGTGCAACTTTCTGGGGACCACCGTGAGCTGCCTGTGCTTTCCCGCCGTAGCCACCACCATGGGGGAGCTGGCCGTCTTTGACAGCCCCCGGGCCGCCCTCACCGTTCTCAACGCCGCTTTGCTGTCCATCGTGCTGTGGGCGGTAGCGGCGTGGCGGTTCGGCCTGCCCACCAGCGAAAGCCACGCTTTGCTGGCGGGGCTGTCCGGCGGGGCGCTGGCCCTGAGCGGCTCTGCCGCCCAGCTCAACGCCGGAGCGTGGCTGCGGGTGCTGGCGGGACTGCTGCTGTCCCTGCCCGCTGGGGCGCTGGCGGGCAGGGCACTGCGCGTCCTGCTGAACGGCCGGGTGCGCCGTGCCGCCGCATGGCAGCGGGGAGCGGCGGCGCTGATGGCCCTGCTCCACGGGGCACAGGACGGGCAGAAATTCATGGCTCTGCTGCTGATGGCGGGCACCCTGGAGGGGGACGCCGCCCCCTCTGCCCCGGAGCTGGCGCTGCTCACCGCCGGAGTGATGGCCCTGGGTACCGCCCTGGGTGGGAAACCCATCGTAGAAAAGGTGGGCTCGGAGCTGGCGGACCTGTCCCCCGCAGAAGGGCTGGCGGCGGACCTGGGGGCAGGGGCAGTGCTGCTGGCCTGCTCGGCCCTGGGCCTGCCCGCCTCCACCACCCACGCCAAGGTGGCCGCCATCTGCGGCGCAGGCCGGGGAACGGACCGCCGGGTGCTGGGCCAAATGGCCGGGGCCTGGGCCCTCACCTTCCCCTGCTGCGCCCTGCTGGCCTTCGTCCTCACCCGGCTGATGCTGGGCTGAGGGCAAAAAGGGGAGCGGACGTCTCGTCCGCTCCCTCTTGAGTTTATAGCGAGGATATCAGAACCGCCATCAAAAAACTTGTCGACATGAGCGTTAGAATCAGGCAGAGGGCCGCGCCCCACGCCCAGTTCGTCCACGACGGCTCCTTGTCTATCGCTAAGGCAATCGCCTTGACCATCGTATACACGAAGCCGAAGCTGAATCCGACGACCACCCCAATCTCAATCACAAGCATAGCCAGCTCCACTTCTTTCACCCCTTAGTTACGTCCCCAACATATTCCTCTGCTTTGGCTACTTCATCGATGCCAACACCAGCAGTGATACCCAAAGAAAACTGGACTTTCACACCCTTTTCGTTTCCAAATGTAACAGATGGAGTGAATTTGACATTCACCGTTTTATGTGCCACCTTGCCAACCACATAAAGGGAGCCCAAATCATAATTTGTTGAAACACGATTCACCATGACATCCATGTAGCCGCCTGATGTCCATACCACATAACCGGTCGCTTTCATTCCCGCTTCATAGACGCACGTAGCCCCAAAAGACTCCACTGTAAAATCTTCACATATCCATGTCTTTGTGGTTGTCACATTCTGTGGATCCGTGGTCACCCGCGTCAACATACAGATCGAGCCGCTCTGAGAACCCTGTACAGCCTTGAATGACCCTTCCGTGACTCCAACAAATCCCACAGCCGCACGATCCTGAAGAAGTATGAGCGGGCAATGATCCCATTCCCATGCATATCTGAATTTTATGTATGCAGGACAACCCGATACAAGCGTAATCTTGCCCGTACAGGTCGCGCCAAGTGTAGCCGCAGCCTGCGCAAGCGACTCAGGATCGTCCACATTCTGTTTTAGAAAAGTGATTTCATCGTCATCATATCCCAAACCCTTGAGCTGCGCCTCCGGAAGCTGCGCACGCTCACACAGGGCTTCCTCAAAGCTAAACGCATAAAGTTCCGCTATTTCCTCGTTTGAATAGCCCATTTCAGACAATTCTTCTTCCGAACATCCTTGAAGTTCCGTAATGTACTCGTACTCGCTTTTGCTTTCAACAACTATTTCATCATTTTCTGATGACGCAAAAGCTGGCGTTACTGTAATGCATAAAACAAGCGCAGTACAAATTACCATAGACATTACTTTTCTCATAGATGCTTCTCCTTTCACGGCCACGTTCCTACAGCCTCTGCATTTTTACCAGATTTCATTTCCACATCACCTCCAGTTTTTGTTTATATTATACCATACTCCGCCGGCGTTTGCAATACATTTTTATCTATTCCCCCCCCCTCTCTCATCGCTGTTATAAAAGGCTTCCAAAAAAGTTATGGTTTTTTCCTACAAAAGTGCGTTGACAAACGCCTCTTCTTTGCGTAACCTTATCTATAGAAACCATATTAGAGGAGGTATACCATGTCTATTCCCTTTTACGCCAAGAGCGAAACCAACCAGGGCTACATTAAAAACATGGAGGTCGTGGGCTTCTCCGACCTGAACGGCGTCAACGCCTTCCAGATGGCCCTTTACAAAACCGGAGACAAGTACTATATGTACTGCGGCTCCTTCAAGGGTGCGGGGGTGAACATCGTGGACGTCACCGATCCCGCCAAGCCCGAGGTGGTGGGCTGTGTCTACGTCAGCGACCCTAACGTCTACTTCGCCCAGTCTACCCCCAAGGTCCAGGTGGCCGACGGCCTGCTTATCGTGGCCCTGGGCGGCGGCGTGCCCTTCCTCCACGGCATCAAGCCCGGCGACCCCGCCGACGACGGCCTCCAGATCTATGATCTGAGGAAGGACCC
>CATJRT010000428.1 GCA_949742895.1 uncultured Eubacteriales bacterium
GGCCCCACACTGATTTCGGTGACGGGGCACTCGTCGCAGGCGATGGGCAGCACCTCCACCAGGGAGGGGTTGGCCCGGTCGCCGCCCATGGCCATTTTAACCCGGCTGGTGACAACGGCCCGCTCCTTATAAATACAGCAACGCATTTGAGCCTCGGGGCCGGGGATAATCTCCTCGGGAATGTTCAGCAGGTCGTTGGTTTGGAGCCGCTCGTTCCAAGCCAGACGGGCTACGGCGGTAAGTACGTCGTCCTTTAATTTTTGTACTGTAGTTTCATAATGGCGCATGGGATCATTCCTCCCTTTACTGTCCTGGGGCCGTAAGGCCCGCTTTGTTAAAATGTTGTCATTCACAATTTGTATTATATGCGCAAAAAGCCGCCACGTCAATCCGTAATCCTATACATTTTGTGTTGAAAATTCCAGACGGAAATGGATAGGATGACAAGCAGGGGGAAGGGCGGGGCGCAAAAAAGCCCCGCAGCTGTCTGCGGGGCCTGCCTGACGGCGGTTAACGGAGCCGGGAACGGCTTCGGAGCATATTGTCCGGGGGGTCCGGCTACTGCCGGACAGCCCCGGTTGATAGAAAAGAGAGATGGAGTTGGATTGCCGGGCTTTTTCTTCCTGACACGATAATCATACTACGATTGACCTGTAAAGTCTTTGATAATTTGAGAACCTTTTGTTAAAAATTTATGAAGTGCCCTGGAAAATGCGCCATAAATTGGGAGATACGACAAAATCAGCGCACTAAGCCGTCGTGAGCAGCGCGGATGGAGTGAAGCGAAAGCAAAAGTCCAAGGCCCACACAGTGGGACTGGATTTTGCTTGAGCCGCAACGAAGCCGCGCGTCGCGAACAGGCGAAGCGTAGCTACAGCGCACTGAGCCGTCGTGAGCAGCGCAGATGGAGCGGAACCTGCACGTGCAAAACAACTGGGGCCCCCGTAAAATGGAGTTTGCTCCGACAAAAGCCGCCGTCAGCGAATGGTATACGGTCCGCGAACCAGCAGCTTGGCTGTATTGGAGGTGGCGGTGACGGTGCGGGGGTTAATGGTGACCATATACAGGTGGTTGACAGTCAGAGCTGCGCCGTTCCCCAGTACGGAGCCGGCGGTGGTGTCAATCAGGCCCACGCTGTCCGCGCCGCAGACGGCGGAGCCAATGCGCAGCATGACCTCGCAGCCCACGTCCCCCACAATGGCTTGTCCGCGGCTGAGGGTGACCACAGAAAAGACGGTGCTGGCAGCGCCGGCGCCGCCCTGATTGGCCAGCACATCGGCCAAAGCCTTTTCCATCTCTGTTTTGTGCTGCTCCACCGTGTTGTCCACCATGGTTTGCACCTTGCCGGTATACACGTCGTTGAGATAGCTCAGGGTGACCAGCGGGTCGCCGGAGCTGCCTGCGGTTGCGGCATAGGCGGCGGTGACGAGAAGTGAGGCGCAGGCAGACGCCGCAATGAGCTTCCATTTTTTCAGCTTCATATGTAAATAACCTCCATAGGATTTGTGCAGGCTGTGTTGGAGCCGTCCGCCCCGGCCAGAGCCGGGACGGACGGCTGTGCGGTCAACTTAACTTGCCGCGCTGCGCAAGTGCCTGGACGCTTAGACGCCTGCTCCCGGGCGCTTTGCGCTTCTTTTATACAAGCCGTTCAGGATGTAGGCCAAAGCTGACGGCAATGGCGCCATCTACCCGCCGCATGACCTGGTCGTCCACCCGGCCCATGTGTTCCCGCAACCGCTTTTTGTCCAGGGTACGGATTTGCTCCAGCAGGACCACGGAATCTTTGGGCAGGCCGCAGCTGTTGGAGGCCAGGGTGATGTGGGTGGGCAGGCGGGCCTTTCCCGTCTGCGAGGTGATTGCAGCTGCAATCACCGTGGGGCTGTGCTTGTTGCCGGTGTCGTTCTGGACGATGAGCACCGGGCGGACGCCGCCCTGCTCACTGCCCACCACCGGGCTGAGGTCTGCA
>CATJRT010000429.1 GCA_949742895.1 uncultured Eubacteriales bacterium
AGTACATAAGATGAACAACCACACAAAGAAATGGCTGAAGGCCGCCGGGATGCGGGCCATTAAGACCGTAGCCCAGACCGCAATCGCCACCATCGGCGCGGCGGCGGTGCTCAGTGAGGTGAACTGGGCGGTGGTGGCCAGCGCATCCGCATTGGCCGGGGTGCTGTCCCTGCTGACCAGCGTGGCGGGTTTACCGGAGGTTGAGGTATGACGCCCCAGGAGCGGCTGATCGCCGCCGCCAAGGCCGAGCTGGGCTACGTTGGCAAAAAGTCCAACGCCCAGTTGGACGACCCCACCGCTAACACGCCGGGGCTTTACAACAAATTTGCCCGTGATTTGGACGCCCTGGGCGACTTCTACAACGGACGCAAAAACGGCTACGACTGGTGCGACGTGTTCGTGGACTGGTGCTTTATCACCGTTTTCGGGCGGGAAGTGGGGCAAAAATTGCTGTGCCAGCCGGACAGGTCCTGCGGAGCCGGGACGAAGTACTCCATGAACTACTACAAGGCGAAGAAGCGGTGGTTCACCAGTCCCCAGCCGGGGGACCAGATTTTCTTTGGCACCGCCGCTGTGACCAGCCACACGGGGATCGTCACCGGGGTGAGCGGCGGCTACCTGACCACCGTGGAGGGCAACTGCGGCAGTCCCAGCGCGGTGCGGCAGTGTAAATATCCGGTGGGGTACGCCAGCATCAAGGGCTACGGCAGGCCGGATTGGAGCATCGTCCCAGTGGGACCAGTCCCGGAGGACAAGCCCGTACAGACAGAAAAGGAGGAAATTGCAGTGAGCGAAGAGCAGATCCGGAAAATCGTCCGGGAGGAATGGGACCGGCTGGAGGCGGAACGGGCCGGAAAACCCGCCTCCGGCTGGGCCGAGAAGGAGCTGGCCGCAGCGGTGGCGGCGAGGATCACCGACGGCCGGCGGCCCCGCAGCTTCGTTACACGGGAAGAGGCGGCGGTGATGGTGCTCCGAATGCGGCCTTAATTTTTTTGCCTTACTTTTTCAGGTTCCGTACAATGACCAGTACCGAAAGCCCGATGCTGACCGCCAACAGACCATAAATCAAAATATCCATATTGACACCCCACAAGCGATTTGTTATCCTATAAGGGGAGGTTTCCCTCCCCCTCCTCTACTCACTCAGCTTCTCGATCAAGAGAAGTATCGCAGTGATGAGGTTTAGAATTGCGGCGGTAAGGTTGAGGTTGGACTCAGGGACCTTGCCGCCGCCCTTCTTTTTTCGCTTGCTCATTGGTGTTCACCTCCTTTCTGATATTATAATAACATATCTGCGCAGATATGCCTATTGACACAATGCACAAAATATCTGCGCAGATATTGGGCACCGTGACTATATATGTAGATATATATTTGTGATATGCTATCAGTAAGAAAGAAGGTGGTATATTGTGTCCCCAGTAAGTAAGGCGCAACAGAAAGCGGTCAACAAATATATGAAAGAAAACTACGACCGCGTAAATCTCACCATGCCAAAGGGCCGGAAGGAACTGGTACAGGCCCACGCAGAGGCCCGCGGGGAGTCCGTGAACGGCTTCATCAACCGGGCCATATCCGAGGCCATGGAGCGGGACAAGGCCGCTCCTGAAGGCGCTGAGGGCCGCGCAGAAACAAAGGGGGAGGCCTGATTTCTCAGGCCTCCTCCGGGTACACGGGCTTGCCGTTCACAGGGCGGCGCGGGCGCAAAACCCGGCGAGGATGGACAAAAAACGGGCGTTGTTGGGCTTGCGGTCCAGGGGAAAACCCGCCAGCTCGGCCAGCAGCAGCGGGTTGCTGCTCCAGGCGATGGACGCCACCGTGCGTATATTGCGTTCCACCGCCTTCCAGCTTGTCCCGTAGTGCCTGGCTACGTCCGGGTAGAGCTGCTTGGTGATGAGATGCAGCCGGTCCGGGCGGCTGATGGAGAGCTGGACAGCGTAAACCGTGTGTGGAAAGCCGGTGTAGTTTTCGGTGACGCCCAGGCGGTACAGGAGCCGTTGGATGCGTTGATACGAGCTGTCTGCTGTCATTTGCACATTCCCTCCAATATTTTGCGGAGATGGAAGCTGACCTCCTGCCGGTCTGCGGCGGG
>CATJRT010000430.1 GCA_949742895.1 uncultured Eubacteriales bacterium
GACGGAACCCTATGTCTACTCCCAGACAGTGACGGGCCGCGCCTCCGGAGAGCCGGGCCACGCCAAAAACAGCTGGCTCACCGGCACGGCCTCCTGGACGTTCGTGTCCATCAGCCAGTATATCCTGGGTGTCCAGCCGGATTACGACGGGCTGAAGCTGGTCCCCTGCCTGCCCGAGGAGCTGAAGGATCTGACCATCCGCCGCGCCTTCCGAGGAGCGGACTATACCATCCACATTAAACGCACGGGAGCACGGTCTATGTCCGTTAACGGACGGGCCGTCCAGGGGGATACCGTCCCCGTTTTTCCAAGCGGGAGCCAGGTCAGTGTGGAGCTGACCATTGAATAGGAGGGAAATTCATGCTGTATATTGGGATCGACCTGGGCACCTCCGCCTGCAAGCTGCTGCTGGTGGACGGGGACGGCGCGGTGCGCAGCGAGGTGACAAAGGAGTATCCACTTTCCTTTCCACAACCCGGCTGGTCGGAGCAGAACCCGGAGGACTGGTGGAGAGCGGTGCTGGATGGGGTGCCGGAGCTGCTGGCGGGCTTTGATGCCGCCCAGGTGGCGGGCATTGGCGCGGGCGGCCAGATGCACGGGCTGGTTGCCCTGGACGAAAACGATGATGTCATCCGCCCCGCCATCCTGTGGAACGATGGGCGCACAGCGGCCCAGGTGGACTACCTCAACAACCAGGTGGGCCGGGGCAAGCTGAGCGCCTGCACCGCCAACATCGCCTTCGCGGGCTTCACCGTGCCCAAGCTGCTGTGGATGCGGGAGAATGAGCCCGAGAATTTCAAGAAGATCCGAAAAATCATGCTCCCCAAGGATTACATCAACTACAGGCTCACTGGCGTCCACTGTACAGACTACTCCGATGCCAGCGGGATGCTGCTGCTGGATGTGGCGCACAAATGCTGGTCAAAGGAGATGCTGGATATCTGCGGCATCGCCGAGGGGCAGCTTCCCAAGCTCTATGAGAGCCGGGAGGTGGTGGGGACGCTCAAACCTGATGTGGCGCAATCGCTGGGCCTACCCGCCTCTGTGAAGGTATGCGCCGGGGCGGGGGACAACGCCGCCGCGGTGGGTACGGGCACCGTGGGGGCTGGCGGCTGCAACATCAGCCTGGGCACGTCGGGCACCATCTTCATCAGCTCGGACAAATTCGGGGTGGACCCCAACAACGCCCTCCACGCCTTCGCCCATGCCGACGGCGGCTGGCACCTGATGGGCTGTATGTTGTCCGCCGCCAGCTGCAACCAGTGGTGGTGCGGAGACATCCTGGGCACCAAGGACTACCCGGCGGAGCAAGCGGCCATCGCACCGGACAGGCTGGGCCGGAACCCGGTGTTCTTCCTGCCCTACCTGATGGGGGAACGTTCTCCCATCAACGACACCGATGCCCGGGGCGCCTTCGTGGGCATGGGCATGGACACCACCCACGCCGATCTGGTACAGGCCGTGCTGGAGGGGGTTGCTTTCGCCATCCGGGACAGCTTCGAAGTGGCAAAGAGTCTGGACATTTCCATCCCCCGGAGCATGATCTGTGGCGGCGGGGCCAAGTCCCCCCTCTGGCGGACGATTTTGGCCAATGTGCTGGGTATTCCCCTGAGCCTTCCCCAGACCGAGCAAGGTCCAGGGTACGGCGGGGCGGTGCTGGCCATGGTGGGCTGTGAGGCGTTTGAGAGCGTCCAGTCCGCCTGTGACGCGCTGGTCCGGGTGGCAGGCACCGTGGAACCCGACCTGGAACTCACTATCTGGTACGAGGCGCAGTACCGCAAATTCAAGTCCATCTACCCAGCGTTGAAAAATGTATTTCCTACTTTGAAATAGGAGTGGCTATGATGGAGATTAAAAGCGTATTTGATAAGGAATTTGCCCCCTACGGGCAGGTTCACGAGGCCTACGAGCTGGACGGCCTGCTGGTGGCGATGGATACCATCCCCCTGCCGGAGGAGGGCACGGCCTACCAGCCCTCCATTGAATCGCTGGAGGCGCAGCCTGTATTCCGGCAACTTGAGGAACACGCCTACGGCGGGATGCCGGTACAGTTGGGGATATGCTGGGGCAGGAACACGAAACTGAACTGCCTGGAGTATCACCGGGACAGCGAGTTCAACGTGGGCACGGACGACTTTATCCTCCTGCTGGCGAAGCAGAACGAGATCGTGGACGGTGAACTGGACACGTCCAAGGTCAAAGCCTTCCGCGTCCCCGCCGGGGTGCTGGTGGAGGTGTACGCCACCACGCTGCACTACGCCCCCTGCCATATGGACAAAGCAAAGGGCTTCCGGGTGGCGGTGGCCCTGCCCCGGGGCACCAATACAGAGAAGCCGAAACTTACCGGGGACTGCGGCGACTCCAAGCTGCTGTGGGCGCGGAACAAGTGGCTGCTGGCCCACCCCGACAGCACTGAGGCCGCGCAGGGGGCCTATGTGGGACTGACAGGCGTGAACATTGACATCAAAGATCAAATTTAGGAGGAGAACACCATGAAAAACATCCCTGACGTAAAGCTGGGCCTGATTGCCGTTTCCCGGGACTGCTTCCCCATCGCCTTGAGCGAACGCCGCCGCGCCGCAGTCAAGGCCGCCTATCCCGGTGAGCTGTACGAGTGCCCTGTCACTGTGGAGAACGAGAAGGATATGCTCAAGGCCGTGGCCGATGTGCAGGCCGCGGACTGCAACGCCCTGGTGGTGTTCCTGGGCAATTTCGGCCCCGAAACGCCGGAAACGCTGATCGCCAAGAACTTTGACGGCCCCTGTATGTTCGTGGCCGCCGCCGAGGGGGACGGCGACCTCATCAACGGGCGCGGCGACGCCTATTGCGGTATGCTCAACTGCTCCTACAACCTGGGGATGCGGCATCTGAGCGCGTACATCCCCGAGTATCCCGTGGGTACCGCCCAGGATATCGCCGGAATGATTGCGGACTTCGTGCCCATCGCCCGGGCGGTGATCGGCGTGAA
>CATJRT010000431.1 GCA_949742895.1 uncultured Eubacteriales bacterium
CAGGAGGAGGTCCCGCCCGAGCTGCGCAGGGCCGCCAAGGCGGTGAATTTCGGCATCGTGTACGGGATATCCGCCTACTCCCTGTCGGAGGACATCCACGTCACTGTGGCCCAGGCCAAGGAGTATATGGAAAAGTACTTTGAGCACTATTCCGGCGTGCGCTCCTATATGGACCGGGTGGTGGAACAGGGCCGGGAGGCCGGCTATGTGTCCACTCTGTACGGGCGGCGGCGCTGGCTTCCGGAGCTGAAAAGCTCCAACTTTAACACCCGATCCTTCGGGGAGCGGGTGGCACTGAATATGCCCATCCAGGGCACCGCCGCGGATATCATCAAGCTGGCGATGATCAAGGTGGATGCGCGGCTCCAGGCGGAAAAGCTGGAGGCCCGCCTGGTGCTCCAGGTCCACGACGAATTGATCGTGGAGTGCCCCGAGGGCGAGGCGGAACAGGTGAAGGCCCTGCTCCAGGAGGAGATGGAGGGCGTAGCAAAGCTGTCGGTGCCGCTCATCGCCGACGCAAAGGCGGGGCGCACCTGGGCGGAGTGCCATTAGAGGGGAGACAATACGATGAACATCAATATAGAGTTCCTGCCCATGGAGGCAAATGCTGCTCAAGCTGGAATCGTCCCACCGATTTTTTGAACCAGATGGAAGTTGGAGCCTGGGGCGGTTGGCTGGCCGATTGGAGCAGATTAGCGATATGATCCATTGGCTGGAACAGGAAAGCCCCCATATCGAGCAGGCACTGCTAACCCGACTGGAGCGGTATACTGCGGCCCCAGAAGGCACCGCGCAGCTTTGCCATTTATTGACGCAGTACACCGCAGGCAGGATTACCGGAGGCGAACTGGAACGCGCCTTTTTCAACAGTGACTGCTGCTATTCTGCAGGGCTTTATATCGCACATGGAATATGGGATCGGTTTGGCCGAGATGGGTTGGAGTTCTGGTCCCGAGACGGCGACCTGGACAGCTATATGCAGAAGTTTGCAAGCTGTCCGCAGGCCGTTCAATGGCCATTGGAAGCGCTGGACATACTTCTGACTTGATTGCACATCACAGGAGGTGCTTTTTATGAGCTTATTCGACACCTTTGACCCCGATTCCGAGGAGATCGTCAAATTTGAATACCAGCGGTCGTTCCATCCGGTGGGCGGCTTTCCGGAGACGGTCGTCATGACCTTCAAGGAGGAGACCTTTCAGGCGCTGGAACACGTCTGCCCCACCGAAGTCATCGCCACCCTGCGGGAGGGCCGGGACATCCCGGTCTACAGGCTGGACTGGAATGGCTGGAGCATCGGCATCTTCCAGACCCTCATCGGCGGGGCCGGGACGGCGGGACTGTTGGAGGAGGCGCTGGCCATGGGGGCGAAAAAAGTCCTGCTTTACGGTTCCTGCGGGGTGCTGGATTCCGCTCTCACCGCCGGACACTTCATCCTCCCCACCCAGGCCTACCGGGACGAGGGCGCCAGCTACCACTATATGCCCGTGGGCGACTACGTGGATATTCCCACAGCGGAACGCTTGGGGGAGGTGTTCGACGAGCTGCGCCTGCCCTATGTGAAGGGCCGGGTGTGGACCACCGACGCTTTTTACCGGGAGACCCGGAACAACATGGAAAAGCGCAGGGCGGACAGCTGTATCGCCGTGGACATGGAATGTGCCTCCGCCATGGCGGTGGCGCAGTTCCGGGGCGTGCCGGTATACCAGTTTCTCTATGCCGAGGACAGCCTGGATGGGGAAGCGTGGGATTCCCGCACCATGGGAAAGGTACCCGCGTCGGACTATGAAAAATACCTGCGGGTGGCCCTGGAGGTGGCCTCCCGGCTATGAGGTTCCGCATCGCACCTATGGAAACCGTCCACCTGCCCCAGATTGCTGCCCTGGAGCAGGTCTGCTTTCCGGCCGACCCGTGGAGCAGAGAGCTGTTCCGCACCGCGCTGAAAAATCCTCTGGTGTGTACCCTGCTGGCCCTGGGGGAGGATGGCGCGGTACTGGGCTATGCCGTACTGTCCACAGTGCTGGACGAAGGCAATCTGGACAATATTGCCGTGGCCCCGGAGGCCCGCCGCCAGGGGGTTGCGGACGCCCTGCTGTCCGCACTGACTGGCTTCGGGCGGGAACACCTGTCCACCCTCATGCTGGAGGTGCGCGCCTCCAACGCCCCCGCCATCGCCCTGTATGAGAAGCACGGCTTTGCCGCTGTGGGGCGGCGGAAAAACTATTACAAGGAACCGCAAGAGGACGCGATTTTGATGACCTTGAATTTTGACACAGGAGCCTGACCAATGGAACTGAAACTGCTGGACAAAGAAGGGCTGACCGCCCTCTATCAAAACGAAATGACCGTGGACTTTCCCAAATCGGAGCTGAAGCCGCTGCGGGCCATGCTCCGGCTGATGGACATGGGACGGTACGACCCGCTGCTCATCGTGGACGGCGGGAAACCGGTGGGCTATGCCCTGGCGTGGCTGCCCGAGGGCCGGGAGGGAGCGCTGCTGGAGTATTTCGGTGTGCTCCGAGGCCTGCGCAACGGTGGATTAGGTACAAAAATTTTGACGCTGCTGGCGGAACGGTACGGACATATTTTCGGCGAAGCGGAGGCTCCCGGCCCAGAGGCATCCCCTGAGGAGAACGGCCTGCGCCGCCGCCGCATTGGGTTCTACCAGCGCAACGGCTTCCGGGTGCTGGACTACCAGTGTGCCTTGTTCGGGGTGCGGTTCCACTGCCTGTACCGGGGCCCGGAGATGGACGACCGGAAGGTAGAAGCCATGCACCGGGGGGTATACGCCGGGTACTTCTCCCCCGTCCACATGGAGCGATACATCCAGCTCCCCCTGAGACCCGGCGAGGCCGTCAAGCCCGCGCTGGAGTGGGTGGAGGAGGCGTTCCCCTCCCTGGCGGACTACGAGGAGAGCCGGGAAGGGGAGGCTGTAAAGCTCATCC
>CATJRT010000432.1 GCA_949742895.1 uncultured Eubacteriales bacterium
ATGACCATGCAAAATGCAATCAAACCAAAAAACTCCATGACCCCAGCCCTCCCTTAAAACAGCTCCGGCAGGGAGAGGTCCGACACTTCCCCATCCTTGAGGAAGGTGATGGCGCTGATGGCGGACAGGGGGATGAGCCTCACCTCGTTTTTCTCCGGCTTTTTCTGGTTCCGAACCACCTCTACGTCGGCCCAGCCTCCATCGAAGTCCCGGATGACGCACCACTCGTGAAAGACGGGCATCCCGCTGTCCTCCTCGTAGAAGGTCAGCTTCACCCGCTTCCCCTGGGCCTGCTTCAGCAGCCGCGTCACCGGGGACGTGACGGGCTGGCCCTTCTCGTCCACCCCGTCCTGGAGCAGGTAGTCACAGCTCACCTCCAGGATCTGGGCCATGCGGACGATCTTGTCCGTTTCCGGATAGGCCGCGTCCGACTCCCAGCGGCTCACCGCCTGCCGGGTCACGCCCAGGCGCTCGGCGAGCTGCTCCTGTGTCAGGTTCTGTTTTTTCCGGGCCTGAGCCAGCTTGTTCCCTAAGCTCATCGTATCACCTCATAAGACAGGGAGCGGCGCTCCCCTTGATGGTCTCATCATACCAGGACCGGCCCGTTTGACCAGAGATTTTCGGTTTCGGAATGTAACGTTGCGGTTGCATCGAAGCGCTGAGCAGACGGCTGTGAGGGAACTTGGAGCGGAGCAAGGATAAAAAACCAAGATTTGTATAGCAAATCTATTTTATCCGAGTCGCAGCGAAAGCGACCAAGCGTCCAGCCGTCTGCGAAGCGTGACACCCACGCAATTCAGCCTACCGCCGCGCTTCCAGCTCCTTCCGCGTCACCTCATATGCCTCCCGCTCGTAGGGCAGGACGGGCAGCTTCTCTGGCAGCTCCCAGCCCTTGACGGAAAAAATACGCTTAACCAGAAAATCTACAAAATCCGGGTTTTTCACCAGCACTGGGCCTGTCAGGTGGGTGGCGAACACGTTTCCGGAGACGTACCCCTCCGGGCCGCCCTCCTCTTCGTTGCCAAGGCCCAGAGACAGCCGCTCGAACAGGGGAGAGGCCACGCCCTTTGTCACCGAGCACTTGTTCATGAAGCCCACCACCGGGCCGTCCAACAGCCCCGTGTGGGCAATCACGTCCTCCGGGACGCGCTTGTCCGTCTCCACGGTGGTGAACTGCGCCAGCGCCAGCCCCGGCCATGCGTCTCCGGTCACGTCGGTGACGGACGCGCCCAGCAGCTCCATGGCGTTCCCGGTGAACAACAGGACGGCCCCCCGGTCCACAGCAGCCTTCAGCTCCTCCTTGCGGGGGAGCAGTGCCATGAGCGCCGACTTCTGGGTGCGCTCCGTCCCCGCGCCCATATAGATGAAGTCCGCCCGCTGGAACCCCGGCGCGTCCTCGAACAGGGCGGTCTCCACCGTGACGGATGCCCCCATGACCTCCAGGTGGCGGCGAAGCACCATCACATTGGCGTACTCCCCGTACAGGGACATACAATCGGGATAAAGGTGCAAAATGGTCAGTTCCATGCCGTCTCCCTCCTCAATCACACGTTGCATGGGCCAACAGCTTGTCCCGGTCAGAGAAGCAGGTGACCACGTACACGTCCTCGTCCCCGGCCTCCTTTAGGCTCTCCGCCGCCGTGGCAATGTCCTCGCCCACCTCCACCCTGTCCGCCGGGATATGGCTGTACTTGAACCGCACCGCCAGATCATTGCAGTACTTCCCATACAGCATGATCTTCCCAATGTGGGGGGCGTTGAGCAGGTCGAAGTCAATGTCCCACAGCCAGCTTGTCTCCCCCGTAAAATACTTCCGGCTGATGGCGTCCACGATGACCAGCACCGTGCAGGGTTTTTTCGTCGCCGCAATGTAGGCCAGATTGGTGTCGTAGGCCACTGAGTTCTCATGCTTGGAGGTGAGCAGGGTGCCCCGGTGCTTTCCCAGACGAAAGGTTATCATCCGTCCATTTTTCAACAGGTAGTTGTCAATGACCCCGGCCATCACGCCCTCGTCCACCCCCGTCAGGGCGCACGCCGACCAGGCCGCCAGAATGTTGTAGACATTGTAGATGCTCTTAAAAGCCAGAGAAACGGACCGCTCCCCGTTGATGGTCAGCCTGCCCGCGTCCAGGTCCAGGGCGGTGACGGCGAAGTCTGTCTCATGCCGCTTATGGCCGCAGGCGGGGCAGGGATAGTGCCCGATGTGGGCGTAGTGGTAGCAGGAATACTCCATCCGGCCCTTGCACACCGGGCACCGGGCGCCGTCGTGGTATATGCCGCAGTGTTCCTTGATGCTGATAGAGCACTCGTCCAGCCCGAACCACTTTACCCTGGCCGAGTCGTGGTCCTTGGCGAAGCAGGACACCAGCGGGTCGTCGGCGTTGAGCACCAGGGTGGCGTCCGGATGGATGGCAGGCTTGATGGCGTCGTACACCCATTCAGGGTGGCCATTGCGGGTGAGCTGGTCCCGGTACAGGTTGGTGATGACGAAGTGGGTGGGGTGGAAGAAGCGGAAGGTGAATTTTGCGTACCGCTCGTCGCTCTCCAGTAGCAGCACATCCCCCCGCACCCTCCCGCCCAAGGTACAGTTGGACAAGATGAGTGTCGTCACCCCCTCAATCTGGTTGGAGCCCTCCTTATTGTATCTCCCCCGCTTGCCGTCCGCCGTCAAAATGGCGGCGATCATCTCCACAGTGGAGGTCTTGCCGTTAGAGCCAGTGACGGCGATGATGTGGGCGGGCAGCTTCACCCGGCCCAGCACGTTGGGGCACACCTTCAGGGCGAACTGCCCCGGCAGGGAGCTGCCCTTACCCAGCAGCTTGCCCACAAAACGCAGGAGCTTGCACACCACAATGGCCAGAAATAGTCTCATCTCTTATGCTTCCTCTCACAGTCGTTTGAATG
>CATJRT010000433.1 GCA_949742895.1 uncultured Eubacteriales bacterium
CTTCAGTTCTTTTTTGGTCATAAAGCCCGCTGTCCCGTAAGTACCTTTATTGGAGTAGATCAGATTGCGCTCCCGGTCATAGGCCCCCGTCTCGCTGTACCCCATCCGCATGACCATGAACACCAGCACAGCCAGGGCCGCCACACAGCCGCCCACACCGTACAGACCGTAAGGCCAGCGGAATACAGCGGCGATACAGGCAAAGAAGTTGGAATTGGGAAACTCCGGGGCTGTGCCGAAAACTCCGCCCGCTGCCTGCCACACATCGTAGTTGTAGAGGAATTGAGCGATGTAGCCGCCGCCGTAGAGCAGAGCGCCCAGGGCAACCGGCAGCACGATCAGCAGTTTAATCAGTTGTTTTCGGGGGATAGGAATACACTCCTCTCATAGGCTTCAAAGTCAATGCACTGGATGTCAACTCCTGAGCCGCAGACCTGACGCATAGCATCTTCCTGAAAATCAAAACAGAACAGCGTCCCCGTTTTCCCATGCAGCTCCATCGCGATATCAAACCGCCTGATGCGAGGCATATCGCATGTATAGGCGAACAGCACCGGGGAATCGCCGTCCATGGCGTCGTTTTCCACGATCCAGTCAGGGCGTCGAGGGGCCAGGTCCTGGGAGAGAATATCGTCCAGAATCGCCCGCTGTTCAGCGTCACAGAGCAGCCGTAAAACCAACTCCCCGTGGTGGTCACTGGTCAGGTAATAGAAATGTTCAAACTTACCGTCCAAAACAAAGTAGTTGTGCCGCCCGTCGCCGCCGACACCCATGAGCGGGGCCATCTGCCCCATATCGGAGCCAAAGACAATAGGGGTTTGTTTGACATTGAGAAATTGTTTGACGAGCCGGTGTTGACATATCTCTGTCTGAAGCAGATTGTTCAAGCGCAATTCTGAGTTGTACTCCCACTTCATCTGGCCGGGGCCGGTGTTGTAGACCATAAAAAGACCGCTATCCGCCAGCAGAACGCCTGTCGCTCTGGAACCGCGAATGAAATTTGCTTGCGGACCTATTTCTTTTATCTCACGGGAATTGTAGTAGACAGGCCGTTCAATGTACGAAGTGTCAGGCGGCGTGGGGCTGAATAGGGCCGGCTTTTCCCAGGGGAACACAGAAACACCGGCATTGAACATCGTCACCAGCACCTCGGACATGCGGTGGAGCCGCAGGCGGCCTGGAACAGTGTACTTGGGTGTGCTGGTTGCTGTGTCGCCTGAAAAAAGGGATGTAAAGCAGTCGGGCCATTGTTCAGATAATTGTTTTTTAGCTGGGGCAGTCAGTCGCAGACCTCGCAGCCCATCACGGTAATAGGTCCGCAGGAGTTTGCTGCCTTTGAGCGATTTTACGACCTTTTGCCGGTAAGCGTCTGTACTGGGCAGACGGCCCAGTTGGGCGGTTGGGAACTCACCGGAAAGTGCGGTAAGCGTCAAAATCAGCCCGGATAGATTTTCCATGTCCAATGAATCGCGGTCACTGTGGGCCATAGCTGGTACACCTCCCATCAGTCAATTTTACGCCCTAGGTCGCCTTGACTTGGACGTTTTTTAACATTGATTCCGGCCAACAATCCCTTGTGTCGCAAGGCTTTGCTAAAAATTGGGAGAGGTTCCAAAGGGACCCCTGGAAAATCGGCCAAAATGGCACCCTGTTTTTGGGCCTGGTTTTCCCTACAAATCTGTGATGAATTGCAGCGCCGCCTGACGCTCCGCCAGCCATTTGGGGAAGTGCTTGCTGTCCATGATGGAGATGCGGGTGCAGTCCGTCTCGCCTAATTCCGTGGTATTGTAGGCATCGCACAGCAGGCCGCTGTCATCGGTCAGAATGAACGAAGCGGCCACGTCCAGGAACTGCTTCAGCTCCAGGTTGTCGTAGTCCCGCACTCGGCGTTCGGGAAGGTCCTGACAGTAGATGTGGGAGAAGCAGATCACACAATGCCGGAACCGGGGCATAGGGTGCTCCCTGGTGTACTGGCTCATGGCAGCGGTAAAGGGGTCAAGAAGATATTCCGCACTCTGCCGCTGCTTCCGCTTCGGGAGCAGGCAGGGCAGTGTGATCTCCAGGACGTCCCCTTTTTTCTCCACATTGATCCCCTGCATAACGGCGGCGGAGGTCAGGTACTCCTCCTTCTTGATGTTGGTGGTGGAGTAGATCAGGTGCCGCAGCCGGCAGGCAATATTCTCCGCCCGCAGAGCCGCGTCAGTGGACAGCACCTCGTAGTTATCGGGGTATCGCTGTATGTCGGTGGTGTTCATGGCGTAAAGGGCGTTGGTCAGCCGGTTCAGGTCGGCTAAAATGGATGTAATCCGCTGGGATAAAATTGCTCGGTTCAAGTTTTTCCTCCTTATTCTCGTTGATAATATTGAACCTCCCCCTCCGGGGAGACAGTGCAGTAGCCCCTGGCGTTAGGAATGTCCAGCTCCGGTATCTGCTCCGGTTTGTCCACCAGGATCAGATAGCTGGACGCCTCCTCCGCCGGCGCGGACAGGATGTGATTAATCAGGGCCTCTTTGCCGGAAGCTGCGTGGATGACCTCGTACACCTCCCCGTCCGCGAAAAAAATCAGCTTGGCGGGGAAATCGCCCACGGAGTGGAACTCCACCTGGTCGATCATGTCCGCCAGCACCCAAATTGCGCCCAGCAGCCCCTTGTCCACGTCCCCGGCGCACTCCGGGGCGGCGCAGTACAGGCCGTCAATGTGCCAGATGCGCCCCTGCTTGGTCAGATAGGACAGGAGATTTTTCACCTTGTCCCGTTTCCTGGGGTAGAGGTGGAGAAGCTGCTCTTCCGTCAGCGCCCGGTACATGGTAATATCCCGCAGGATGCTGGCCGCCTCCTGTCCATAGATTTGTTCTCTCGTTTTCATATTCTGCCTCCCATACGC
>CATJRT010000434.1 GCA_949742895.1 uncultured Eubacteriales bacterium
CCCCTCCAGCTTCGCCTTCACCTGCTTGGCCAGCAGGGGGTCGGCGATGCCCTCTACATATAATACGTCCACCGGCGTGACGGACTGCCGCCCCACGATCTGCTCCTCCACCTTCAGCTCCGGGGCGCGGAACCGCCGCCGCACCAGTGAGGTGTTGGTCCGCAGGCTCTCCACGAAGGAGTCCCGCGCCCCCTTCACGTCCGGCTCGTTCTCCGGGTCAGATACGGACCGTTTCTCCTCCGTCCCCGCCGACAGGGTGAGTGCCTGCTCTTTTCCCGGGAAAAACAGGGCCACAGAGCCGTCGATGAGGTCGAAGACCACCTGGTCCGCCGTGTTCCGGCTCTGAACCACCAGGGAATACAGCCCGCCCTTAAGCATCAGGTCAAAGGCGGCGTCCATGTCCGGGGCCTCCCGCAGAGCTTGGTTCTGGGTGAGGGGACGCAGCACGTAGTCGCAGGCCCGCTCGTTACGCACCTGCCCGACGATGAACAGCATCTCCACCTGCCGGGCAGGGTCGTTATTCAGGTAGAGCGTCCGCCGGTTAAAGTCGGCGCATTTGTCAAACACCCCGGCTATCGCGTCCGCCGTCAGGGGAAGATCGTACCGCGGCTCCCGCCGGGGATGGGGGGGCGGCGTCTCCTTTTTTGTTCCAAAAATACCCATGCTCCCGCCTCCTTTTTTCGTAGTCTTCCATCGGCACGGCGGAAATATGCGCAGTTCGTGAAGTTTTTCACGATTTTTTCTCCAAAAAAGTCCAAGATATCCTCAAAACGAAATTGACTGTCCGGAACGATTATGATAAAATGAGCAGGACTAATTGAATGTCGCCCGATTGCGGGCTGTCCCCCCGCGCCAAAAAACATTCGGAAAGAGGAGAAGCTATGTATCGGATCGTCAAAAAACGGGTGCTGAACCCCACCGTCACCCTCATGGAGGTGGAGGCTCCCGCCGTGGCCCGCAAGGCGGAGCCGGGGCAGTTCATCATCCTCCGGGTGGACGAGGAGGGGGAACGCATCCCCCTGACCATCGCGGCCTATGACCGGGAGGCGGGCACTATCACCATCATCTTCCAGATCGTGGGCGGCACCACGGAGAAGCTCAACCACAAGGAGGAGGGCGAGTACCTCCAGGACTTCGTGGGCCCCCTGGGCCGCGCCACCGAGACCGAGGGCCTCAAGCGGGTGGCCGTGGTGGGTGGCGGCGTGGGCACCGCCATCGCCTACCCCGTGGCCAAAAAGCTCCACGACGAGGGCTGCCATGTGGACCTGATCGTGGGCTTCCGGAATAAGGATCTGGTGATTCTGGAGGATGAGTTCAAGGCCGCCTCCACCCAGCTCATTATCGGCACTGACGACGGCTC
>CATJRT010000435.1 GCA_949742895.1 uncultured Eubacteriales bacterium
CGCCAGAATCACCGCCAAGCCGCACAGCAGCTGCAAAATCGTGACAAACAGAACCATTTTTGCATACCTCCAAAGAAATTGTACAGAGCATATCTCCATGTGCACAGTTTACAGGACCTTTATCATAGCATATCTTTCTGAGAATTGCAAGGGGCCGGTTCCTGTTTTTTGGAGAAATTTTTATAAAAGGGGAGAATATGACAGCCGGTTATGCGTACCGCATGAGCATAGCGGCGGCTTCCGCGCGGGCGGCGGTCCCCTTCGGGTTCAAATATCCGCCGTTCCCCTGAAGGATGCCGCAGCCGACGGCCCACCGCAGCGCACCGGCGGCGTAGCCGCTGGCACTGCCGGCGTCGCGGAAGCTGTCCAGGCTGCCGCTGCCCTCGGGGCTCCCGGCGTTCCGCCAGAGCATCACGGCGAGCTGTTCGCGGGTGATATCCTCCATCGGACTGCTTCCGTCGCTCACCCCCTGTTCCATCGCCCAGCGCATTCCCTTCTCATACCAGGTGCTGCCGGGGGCGGCATCCGTGGAAACGCCGTTCATCCGGGCGAGGATGGTCCAGATCATCGCCCGGCTTGTGGTCTGAGCGGGCGCGAATTGGGTGTCGGAGACACCGTTCATCAGACGGTTCCGCCAGACGTACTCCACGCTGCTGTAGTACCACGCCGACGCAGGCACATCCGCAAAGGGCACCGGCAGGGGCCGGAGGTCCTCCTCGTCCGGAGACGGACGCTCCGTCCCGGCGGCGGTGAACACCGCGCTGACCTCAACCCTTACGCCGGGCATGGTGAAGCGGAACCGGTTCTCCCCCAGCTCCTGCACGGCTACGCTCTTGCCCCGGGCGTCGGTGACAGTCAGCCCGCTCAGCTCATATCCGTCGTCCGGCTGGGCGGTGACAGTCACCCGGTCGCCCTGGGCGGCATAGCGGACATTGGCGGAAGCCTTGCCGCCGTCGGCCTTGAGGACGGTGATGGAATAGGTTTCCTCCCAGTCCTCATCGTCGCCGTCATCGCTGGAATCGGGGCCGGGATCGGGCTTGGGGGCCGGATCAGGGACGGCCGCGCTGCCGGCGGGAATCACCATACGCAGGGGCTCGGTGGTCAGACTGAGGGCAATCGACCGCCCGCCAGACTGGATCGCCACCTGATAGATATACTCTCCGTCAACCGTCTGGGTGGGCGGGGTGAACCGAATGGTGGTGATAGTACAGCTCAGGCGGCTGTCAACGGCCTCCAGAACGGCGCGGACAACGCCGAAGATATACCGCTGGGCGGCGGCCGCATCCTGATAGGCGGCGGGAGCCTTCTGGCCGTCCCGGAGCTTCACCTCCAGGTAGCCCTCCCCGATGGCGGCGGTCACAACCAGATCGGACTCGCCGCCTGCGCCGCGCTCATTGTCGCATGAATAGCTGCCGTCGTCATTGAGGACAAGCTGATGTCCCTTGGCGGGAATGGCCTCGGTCCGGGTGCTGCCGCAGCCGGAACAGGTGTAGGTCCGCAGGCCGGAACCGGTGCAGGAGGCCGCTGTGGTGATAACACCGCTGTTCCAGGCGTGGGTATGGGTACTGCCATCACCGTCGCCGGGGCCGGGATCAGGATTGGGCTCCGGAATATTGCTGTTGTAGTGGATGGTCATCTTTTCCAGGGCGGTATTGCTGTCGCCCAGCTTCGATACGCTCTGCCACTGGGCCTCACTGCCGCCAAAGTATATGTCCGTAACGCCGCAGCTCGCAAAGGCGCCAACCCCGATCTCTGTTACGCTGTCCGGGATCGTGACCGACTTCAGACGGGTACAGGAAGCAAACGCCTGCACTCCAATGCTCACCGCGCCCTGCGGAATAGCCACGGCGGAGAGCGCCGCGCAGTTTGTGAACATTCCCTCGCCAATACGGTCGATGGAGGAGGGCAGCGTCACCTGCGCCAGACTGCGGCACCGCGAAAACAGATTGTCCCCCATCCGCCCCTGCCCGCCGCCGGAGGCAAACACCGCCTGCGTCAGCTCCGGGCAGTCCATAAACACGCCGTTCCCCACGCTGGCAACGCTGGCCGGGAGGCTTATGGACGGCAGCTTTCCGCAGCCGCGGAAGGCGTCGTCGCCGATGGTCTCCACGCCTCTGGCGATTGTCACGGAGATGAGGTTGGAGCAGCTCTGGAAAGCACTGCCGCCAATCTCCTTCACGCTGGCGGGGATCTCCACGCTGAGCGCCTTGCTGCCCTGGAACGCGCCGGAGCCAATCTTCGTCACGCCGTTCTCAATGGAAATTTTCAGGATTTTATCCGCATAAGCGCTCCACGGCTGGTTAGAGGAGAAATCTGGCATCGCTCCGCTGCCGGAGATGGTGAGCGTGCCCGCCTTTGTCAGCGTCCAGGCGAGCCCTCCGTCGAGCGTGCCGGAGCCGTCCAGGCCTCCGCCGGAGGGATCGTCCGGCGGGGTGTAGTTTTCCGGGTAGCGGGTGATATAGCTGACGGCGTTCTCAACCTCGGCCTTGCTCAGCGAACGCTCCCAGTGGACCTTCCCGGTGTAGTCTCCGTTCTCATGGTAGTTGCCCTCCGCGA
>CATJRT010000436.1 GCA_949742895.1 uncultured Eubacteriales bacterium
CTCCGGCTTGGTGCTGGGTGACAAGTTGCAAATCACCAAATCGCGGCGGCGATCATCGGCGGCATACTCCCCGTCGGTACTTCTGCACAGCGTCAAATCTCCAAGGGCAGATAGCGCAAGACGGCAACAAACTATCTTTTTCTCTCCATGTGGAGTAGGCCAACAGTGCTGTTCTCTGCAGCCACAACGCTTTCCTGCTTCCAGCGTTTCGATCCTATGAGCGATGCTGCCAGCAATAGGGGGCGGCTTTGCACCTGTCAACGTCCGACCTCTGCCTATCGCCACAGGTTTTTCCCCGGCCATCATGTACTCAACAGCAGCGGCTCCGGCGAGCTCCCGCTGGTAGAACGAAAACGCTGCATCTGGGTCAGCGCCCTTGTGATAATGGTCTTTACTCACCAGCACAGTTACAGAGCTGTCAGCACCAGTCCATGGGGTGATGTACCGCGAAAAACCTTTGACCGCCTCAGTAAACTCACGGCTTAAAATCGCTCCATTGGTTATCACTGTCATCTGGGATAGCGGGATATTCCATCCTCGAAGCCTATCCAGTGTATGCACCATCGCCGGCACGTTCAGTGTTGGCTCGCCGCCAGTAAAGGACAGATTGTATATCCTTGCTGTCTGCTCCATAAGCGCATCCACTGTGGCGGGCTCAATATCTACCGCTTGGGCGTCACCCCGCAAACAATGTCGGCAGTTCAGATTGCACCGCCGTGTTATCTCGATGGAAATAGTATCAAAGATCAATTTCCTCATGTTCATGCTTTCCCTTTCCATTTTGGCGGTCTTCCCATCCGCGCCGGGCCCGCTCGCGCTATGTAGCGATAGCAAGCAGCTTTGACGCCGTTCTCCGTATTCCTGCCGCCAACCGTTGTGGCCACCAGCTTCCACGTCATGCCATGGATAAAGCGCAGCCGAAAGACCATGCGCAGTTGAATGTCCTCAATGGTCTGGATATACGCAGCCACCGCCGTCTCCGAGCGGGCCACGTCTGCCTCACGTCTGGAGATGGTTTCTCTCATGTCCGCTATCTCAGCAGCGAGGTAGCCCACCGGATCAGCGGCACCATGGGCGTGGGGCATACCATCCAGGCACTGCACCCTGGGGCCTGCTGCGGCCAGTAGGGACGCCAATAGCTCCCGTTCATTCTCCAACTGCTGCACCAGCGCCAGGTGGTGATCCAGTTCCCTCTTGGTCATTGCCCCTTCGCCCCTTTCGTGGTAGAATGTAGGCGTCAACACCACCACAGGCAAAGGGGATGGGGGAGGCCGGGAGCTGCACCGGCCTCCCCCCTTTATGTACTACCGCAAATCAGGCGGCAGCTTTTGAACCATGATCCCCTGCTTCATGCGCTGGGGATCCAGCGTGATGTCCACCCCGTTCCTCTCCAAGAATGTACGGACATTGCACCCAAGAGCCGCCAAGGTAAAGTCATCGGGCCGCATCAGCATTTCCATGAGAAGATCATGATTTTTCTCCAAGCTGGGTACCGCTTCAAGCAACAGGGCCTGAGCTGTCATCGCGTACCACCAATCCTGCTCGTATATTCTTTGCCCGCTTGCTTGCCGCCAGCGAGATCCTTCAGGTATTCCTCCGGGGTTTCCAGGGCCACGGCGAACTGCGCCGGCCGCTGGCCAAATCCGGGTATGTGGCCAACAGCTGCTCCTTCCAGTTCAGCGCCTTGTTCAGAACGGCCTTTGCGGTGATGGGGTCAGACTTCCGGGCCCTGACGATGATACCGCTGGGCAGCGCCGCCAGCGAGGCCACATATTCACAGTTCGTGCCCAGCTCCGGGTGCTGCTTCAGCAGCGCGTGGATCTCCCTCTGGGTGCGCTCGGCTTCACTGGCCGAGATTTTGGTAACAGTGCTGTTTCCCATGATGTTCAATTCCTTTCCTGTCTCAGCGTTCGCTGTCGTAGTGGCTACGGGCGCGGTCAAGATAAAACCTGCTGACGGCCTCGCCGGAGTGATGAATCACCGCAGTGATCTCCGTCCACGGCTGCATTACCTTCTCGCAGAACTCGCGGATAATGCCAATGTCCTCGGAGTATTGATCAACCGCCTTTTCGCTCTCGGCCACAGCTGTAATCATGGCCGCATACGCTTCATCGCACCTGGGAGGTTTCCCCTTCAGCAGATCCAGGCGGGCACTCAGCTGCGACCGCTGCCCTTCCAGCTCGGTCAAGGTACGCTGGGCCTTTTCCACCTCCGCGCTATCCCCGGCCAGGGATGCTTGGAGCATGGCCGCGTTCAGCGCCGCGGCCTTGTCCGCAATGCCGGCGAGCTGCTTGCCCAATTCCTCCCGCAACTCTCGGATTTTGGTGTCCCGCGCATTGACGGCCTTTTGATATCCATCGATTGCATCGTTGGCCAGCGCAATGGCCGCGCGCCGCCGTTCTTTCACTTCCTGGAGCAGCTGCATGACCTGTTCGGCGGTCATGCCCTCCAGGGCATCTTTGTTTACCATGTTGATTTCCTCCTTGTTCTCTGGGCGCAGCGTCCAAAGCGGAACGGAAACGCCCTATTTTTCTATGGGGTAACTACACGCAATTTGGGGTCGACGAGCCCGCAGCTTGGGTGGCGGGGCGTCACAGTACCTTTTTTCTGCGGGAGAGCTGTTGCAACGCCTCACGGTGCCCGAGAACGGCAGCGGGCAGGGTAGACACCAGGGCCACGCCCGCTGCCGCTCTATGGTTTCGTATGAGCTCGCTCGTATAGCTCCAGCCAATCGGTGAGCCTCATAGTCACCAGCCAAGGTGAGCGGGAGCGCCGGTGGAACAGGCTGGGGACACCACCGAAGCGGGCAGCGTCCCGGATGGCCTGGGCCATAGCCTCCGGGACA
>CATJRT010000437.1 GCA_949742895.1 uncultured Eubacteriales bacterium
CGGTGACGGTCTGGCCCAGGTAGGCCTCCGCGTCCGCCTTCAGCTTCTGGAGGATCATGGCGGAGATCTCCTGGGGGGTGAGCTTCTTCCCGTCGATGGGCACCCGGTAATCCGAGCCCATCTCCCGCTTGATGGAGGCGATGGTGCGGTCGGGGTTGGTGATAGCCTGACGCTTTGCCACCTGGCCCACCATCCGCTCGCCGTCCTTGGAGAAGGCGACGACGGACGGGGTGGTGCGGTTGCCCTCCGCGTTGGGGATGACGACGGCCTCGCCGCCCTCCATCACCGCCACGCAGCTGTTTGTAGTGCCCAGGTCGATACCGATAATCTTAGACATGACAGTAGTCCTCCTATTTAAAAAGAAAATATTGTTAACAAATCAGCAAAGCCATTCCGCCGCTACGAGCTTCTTCTCCTGCCCTCCGCGTATCCCAGCTGATAGGCCGTGTACGCGTCCTTGTGGCGGACGGTCCCCGCCTGGCTGTACGGCAGGTTCAGCCCCTCCAGGCTCTCCTTCCGGGGCTGGCCGTCCATCCCATCGCGCATCCCGGCCTCATAGGCGCAGCCCGCGCAGATATGCCGGCCGCCGTTCTGATCGTCCTGCGCGTCAGGCAGCGAATCGTAATCCTCCAGATATCTGTGCTCTTTATTGCAAATCGCCATGATCGATTTCCTCCTTCCGGTTTATTTCAAAAACGCTTCCGTTCAATTCGCCACCTTCACCACCGAGAACCGGATCACCTTGTCCCCGCAGATAAACCCCTGCTGGAACACCTCCACAATGGTGTTCTCCCCGGCGCTCTCATCGTCCACGTGCATGACGGCGTTGTGCCGGTTGGGGTCGAAGGCCTCCCCCAGGGCGGGGATCATCTCCACCCCCAGCCCCGCCAGGGCATCCTGGAGCCCCTTCATGGTCATCTCCACGCCCTTCTTGTAGGCTTCGTCCGCCGTCTCCTGCTTCAGCGCCCGCTCCAGATTGTCGAACACCGGCAGGAACGCCGCCACGGTCTGGGCCTTGGCCTCCGTCCAGGCGGCCTCCTTCTCCTTGGCGGTGCGCTTGCGGTAGTTGTCGTACTCCGCCGCCAGGCGCAGGTATTTATCCGCCGCCTCGGCCAGGAGCTGGCCCTTGTCCTTCTGGGGCTTCTCCCCGGCCTTGGGAGCCTCCTGCTTCGACGCCTCCTCCGTACCAGGGGTCTCCGCCGTCTCCGGGGTCTCCGCCTCGGGAACCTCCTCCGGGACGGCATCCGTCTCCGGCTGGGCCTCCTCCAGGATGGGCTCCTGCTTTTTCTTCTTATCAGCCATGGGTATTTACTCCTCCTTTTCCGGCGTACCCGGCGGCAGCTCCGGCTGTCCGAACAGCTTGGACAGCCCGTCCGCCACATAGGACAGCTTAGCCGCCACCTTGGCGTAGTCCATCCGGGTGGGGCCCACCACGCCGATGACCCCCTTCATGCCGTCCCCGATGTCATAGCTTGCCAGCACCACGCTGGTGTCCTTCAGCTCATCGGCCACGTTTTCCGGGCCGATCAGAATCTTGGTGTCGTCCCCCTCCAGGGCGGGCAGGGCCAGCGCCTGCGCCAGGGACTTATCCTCCGTCAGGTAGCTCATCAGCTTCTGGGCCTTGCCCAGGTCCTGGTACTCCGGGTGGTCCAGGATGTGGCTGGCCCCGGCGGTGTATACCGCGCTGTTCTCCAGTCCGTCCAGCACCTCCATGGCGAAGGACACCACCAGGGAGATCAGCCCATAGGAGCTGCCCGCCGCGTGCTCCGCCACCCGCATCAGCTCCGGGGTGAGCTGGTCCAGGGTCTTGCCCACGAAGGCGGTGTTCAGCAGAGTGGTAAGGAGCTGGAGCTGCGGCTCGCTTAATCCGGCGGGCAGCCGGAAGAGCTTGTTTTTCACCACGCTGTTGTCCGTCATCACCACAGCAATGAAGGAGCTTTCATCCACCAGGATCAAATCGAACCGGCGGATGACCGCCCGCCTGGCACCCTCCGCCAGAGCAAAGGCGGGGTAGTTGGTGAGCTGGGACACCATGCGCCCCGCCTGGTCGATCACCTTGTCCAGCTCCTGCATCTTCAAATGGAGGGCCTCGTTGATCTGCTTCGTCTCTTCCAGGCTCAGCCGCTGCTCCTCCATCAGTTCGTTGACGTACAGCCGGTAGCCCTTGGGGGAGGGCACCCGACCCGCCGACGTGTGAGGCTGCTCCAGGTAGCCCTGCTCCGTCAGGTCGGCCAGCTCGTTGCGGATGGTGGCCGAGGATACCTTCAGCCCCGACAGCTCTGCCAGCACCTTGGAGCCCACCGGTTCCGCCGTTTCGATATAGCTTTCCACAACGGCCCGCAAAATTTTCTTTTTTCGCTCGGTTAGCTCCAAGCTCCGCCCTCCTTGTATCCGTTCTTAGCACTCGATCGTCCAGAGTGCTAAAGATAATGTACCACCCCTCCCTCAAATTGTCAATAGCCCAGTTGTAAATTAAATGTGAATGGCCGTCTCTGGTTCGGTATTGCAAAAAAATCGCCCCCTTTTTGCAGCCTGCTCCCCAGACTGCCAGCCGCCGCCGTTTCCCGTTCCTGTGCAAAAAAGCGGAAAAAAGGGGGCTTCCCTTTCCCCGCCATTCGTAGTATGATACATATGATATGCAGGTCCGCCCCCAGGCCGGACCGATTACGGCAAGCGCACAGGCGCATGGGAGGTTACGATGATTCCGAGCTTGTTTTTGACCGCCGCACCGGCGGAATCCGCCCAGCCCACCATCCAGGATATGTGGAACGGGGCGGTGAAGGGCGTAACGTGGTTTTTCACCCATCTGTCCCCCGCCTTTGCCTGGGCGGTGCTGGGCATACTGATCTGCGGCGGCTTTTTCGTCTATTACTGGCTGTGCCTGCGGCCCAGGCCCCACAGCCTGGAGTGGATCGCCATGGCGGAGGAGCGGGAAACGCCCAAACGGCTTTCCCTCACCCTGCCCCATCACCCCATGGAGCGCAGGGACGCCCTGCCCCTGCTGGCGCTCACGGCGGTGTACGCCTTCACCGCCTTCTTCCAGCTCGGCAGCTTCTCCGCCCCCCAGAGCGTGGTCAGGTTCCAGCAGTCGGATGAATACTACTTCTCCTACGACCAACCGGTGACGGTGGACAAGGTGTCCTACTACACCTCCCTGGGCACCGGGTACTACACCCTTTGGTGGGTGGAGGACGGCGCGTGGCGCAGCATCCGGCCCGAGCAGCCCTATAACTCCCTGTTCAAGTGGAAGGTGCTGGACCTGACCAGCAATGTGGACCAGAATGGTCTGGAGATGAAAAGCGACAACAACAACGAGGGCAGCGAGCCCATCGGCCCCATCACCTCCACCCGGTTCTGCATCATCGGGGCCAGCGCCCCCAGGGACGAGGGCCTGTGGCTGTCGGAGCTGGCGCTGTGGTCGGGGGGCGAGCTTTTGACTCCCAGCCACGTGGACGAGGGCGCCGCTCCCCTGTTCGACGAGCAGGAGCTGGCCTCCACCAAGACCACCTACATGAATTCCTCCTATTTCGACGAAATCTACCATCCCCGCACGGCGCTGGAGCACCTGAACAACGTCTATCCCTACGAGGTGTCCCACCCGCCCCTGGGCAAGCTCATCCTGTCCGTTGGCATCATGCTTTTCGGTATGGTCCCCTTCGGCTGGCGGTTCATGGGGACCCTGTTCGGGGTGCTGATGCTCCCGGTGCTGTATGTGTTCCTGAAAAACCTGTTCGGAAAGACCCCCATAGCCCTGTGCGGCACGGCCCTGTTCGCCTTCGACTTCATGCACCTGGTCCAGACCCGCATCGCCACCATCGACACCTACGGCGTGTTCTTCATCCTGGCGTCCTACTACTTCATGTACCGCTGGCTGGCGGTCCCCGCCGGAAAGAAGCTGCGGCATTACGTCCTGCCCCTGTTCCTGTGCGGCCTGTTCTGGGGCGTCGGCTGCGCGTCCAAGTGGACAGTGGTATATGCCGGAGTGGGCCTTGCCCTGCTGTGGCTCACCGGCATGATCCTCAAGGGCCGGGAATGGAAGGACGTGGAACGGGCCGCACGGTTGGAAACCGCCCCGCCGGAGGTGAGCCGCGAGGTCATGGAGGCGGCCTTTCAGGAGGCCCCGCCCCCCTGGGAACGGCCCCAGGTGCCCTCCTTTACCGCCCACGCGGCCCTCACCACCCTGCTCAGCGTGGTGTTCTTCGTCCTTATCCCCGTGTTGATCTACACCATGTCCTACTTCCCCTATGCCCTGGCCCGGGGCAATGAGGCGGGCTTCTGGGGGATGCTGGGGCAGTGCTTCGCCTGGCCCTTCACTGAGCTGCCCAAATACCTGGCCACCCTGCCGGAGTACATGGCCAGGCTGGCCGAGTCCGCCAGAGAGGGGGAGAAAACCACCGGCCTTGCGGCCACGGTGAACGCCTTCTTCAAGCAGCTCCCTGACAAAAGCTCCAACCCCATGGAAATCATGCTGCGCAACCAGCATTTCATGTTCACCTACCACCAGGGCGTCCACAAACACCCCCCCTACGAATCCTACTGGTATCAATGGATTTTCGACGGACGGCCCATCCTCTACTACCGCGATCTGGACGTGCCCGGTATGCGAAGCCTGTTTGCCTCCTTTAACAATCCCCTGGTGTCTTGGCTGGGGCTTCTGTCCTTCTTCGGCGTAGCTGTCCAGACCGTCCGCCGTAAATGCGGCAAAGGGCTGTTCATCCTCGTCGCCATCCTGTCCCAGTTTGTCCCCTGGCTGGGCATCGGACGCATCCTGTTTGCCTACCACTACTTCCCCACCGTCCTGTTCCTGTGCTTCGCCATTTCCTATCTGATGGACGACATCCTCACCCGGAACCAGAAGGGCAGCCGGCTGGCGGTGTACGGCTTCACCGGCTGCGTGGTGGGGCTGTACGTAATATTCTACCCGGTGCTCATCGGGCTTTATGTGCCCAACTGGTACAGTAAATTTTTCGTGCAGTGGTTCCCAAGCTGGCCCCTCTGATCCATCGAAAAAGGCTCCGCCTTTTCCGATGGAGAGGTTCGCGGTCCGCTGCGCACACTCGCTGCGCTCGCACACTTGCGGCCCGAGAGGTGTTTTTCCCGACGTACACGCCGCTGGGAAAAACAGATTTCATATCCTTCGTGCCTGCGGGCGCGAACTCTGCGAGGCTTCCTCCCATCCCAACACTGCCACAGTAAGGTGATTTCAAAATGTATCTCTGCGACATCCACAGCCACACCAGAATTTCCCCGGACAGCAGCGCCGAACTGGCCGACATGGCCCAGGCGGCCATCGGCGCGGGGCTTCAGGAGTTCTGCGTCACCGACCACTTCGACCTCATCAACTGGCTGGGCATACCGGTGCGCGAATTCGACTGGCCCGCCGCCAAGGCCCAATACCGCGCCGTCAGGGACGCGGTGGGCGGACGGCTCACCCTCCGCCTGGGGCTGGAGCTCGGCTCCGCCCCCTACGCCCCCGAATTCGCACGGGCGGCGCTGGTCCAGGGCGGGGACGAGCTGGACTTCGTCCTCGGCTCCCTCCACAACTGGATTGGTATGGAGGAGGGCATCGACCTGGGCTCCTCCGACTACCACAACAATGAGCCCCTGGCCCGCCGGGCGGTGGAGACCACCCTGGACCACACCTGGACCCTTGTGACTCAATACCCAGACTGCTATGACAGCCTGGCCCACATCGTCTATCCCCTGCGGTACATCCACCGGGACGGGGTGGCGCTGTCCATCACCGGCTACGAGGAGCGGGTGCGGGCCATTCTCACCGAGGTGGCCCGTACGGACCACGCCATGGAGGTAAACGTGTGCCGGGGGACGGACCTGGAAAGCTGGCCCCTTCTGCTGGGCTGGTTCCGGGCGTGCGGAGGCAAACTTGTCACCGTGGGCGCGGACGCCCACCGGCCTGAGGACGTGGCAAAGGGCATCCCGCAGGCTCTGGAGATGGTCAGGGCGGCGGGCTTCGACTATGTAACCACCTATGCCGGACGCAAGCCGGTTACTCACAAACTGTAATATTTTCTTTTATCAATACAGTTCGGATTCGCTTGACCGATATTTTCAAAGGAAAGGAATCACACAACATGAAAATTTCCATTGCCTGCGACCACGGAGCCTACGAATTGAAGGAGCACCTCAGGGCGTATCTCGCCAAGCAGGGCCACCAGGTCACCGACTGCGGGACCAACAGCACCGAGAGCTGCGACTACCCCGACTTCGCCCGACCCGCCGCCCAGCTGGTGGCGGACGGCAAATGCGACAGGGGCGTGGTGCTGTGTACCACCGGCATCGGGATGTCCATAACCGCCAATAAGGTAAAGGGCGTACGCTGCGCCCTGTGCCACGAGCCGTACTCCGCCGAGATGACCCGCCGCCACAACGACGCCAATGTGCTGGCTATGGGCGCGGGCATGGTGGGCAAATTCATGGCCGAGCGCATTGTGGACGTGTTCCTGACCACCGAATTCGAGGGCGGCCGCCACCAGCGCCGGGTGGACAAGGTCATGGAGGCGGAGCAATGAGCACCGCCGTTGACCGCGAAAAGATGCAGGAGCGGTTCGCCTACTGGTGCGGCAAGCTCCGCCTCACCCCCGGCTGGGATGTGCGCCTGGAGTGGGTGGAGAACCCCGGCTGGCCCAAGACCGGCGACATCAAAATCGACTGCGATGACAGAAAGGCC